>NZ_QQWV01000026.1:0-55388 GCF_003951715.1 Sphingomonas sp. ABOLH
TCGCCGCGCTGGGCGAGCATCCCGACACGAAGACGCTGCTGACGATCCAGAACGACCTGTTCGATCTGGGCGCCGACCTGGCCACCCCGCCGTCGATCGACGGGGCGCTGCGCATCGTGCCGGAACAGGTGACGGCGCTCGAACAGGCGATCGACCGGGCCAATGCCGGCCTGTCGCCGCTGACCAGCTTCATCCTGCCCGGCGGGTCGGCGGCGGCGGCGGCGCTGCATCTGGCGCGCGCGATCGTGCGCCGGGCGGAGCGATCGGCGGTGGCGGCGTCGCACGATGCGCCGCTTAACCTGCATCTACTGGCCTATCTCAACCGGCTGTCGGATTTTCTCTTCGTTTTCGCGCGGCTTGTGAACCAAAGTGCCGGTGGAGACGTTTTGTGGGTACCGGGCGGGGAGCGTCCGGCACCCTAGGAGACGATCATGCGAGCGACACCGGCCGACCGGTCCGACCATCCGCTCGCACATCGTTACCGCACCGTCCGATCGCTGACCGATTCGCTGGCGGCACCGCTGTCCGATGCCGATGCCACCGTTCAGTCGATGGACGATGCGTCGCCGGCCAAATGGCATCTGGCGCACACCACCTGGTTCTTCGAAACCTTCGTCCTGCGCGACCATGTGCCCGGCTATACGCTGCACGACGACCGTTTCCCGTTCCTGTTCAACAGCTATTACGAGGCGGAAGGCCGGCGCCATGCGCGCAGCCGGCGCGGGATGATTACCCGCCCCAGCCTGGACGAGGTGCGCGGCTATCGCGCGGCGGTCGATGCCGCCCTGCTCGCCGCCTTGCCGACCCTGTCGGAGGCCGCGCAGGAACTGGTGGCGCTCGGCTGCAACCATGAGGAGCAGCATCAGGAATTGCTGCTGACCGACATTCTCCACCATTTCAGCGAGAACCCTCTGGAGCCGGCGATGTTCGCGCCCGAGCCCAAACGCCCGGTGGCGGTGCCGCCGCCGACCGGCTGGATCGAGCATCCAGGCGGGATCGTGCAGGTCGGCCATGGCGGACAGGGCTTCGCGTTCGATTGCGAAGGGCCGCGGCATGACGTGCTGCTCCACGCCCATGCCATCGCCGACCGGACCGTCACCAATGGCGAATGGGCGGCGTTCATCGCGGATGGCGGCTATCGCGACGCGCGGCTGTGGCTGGCCGATGGCTGGGCATGGGTGCAGGCGAACGGGATCGACGCGCCGCTCTATTGGGAGCGGCAGGGCGAGGTCTGGACCCGGTTCGGGCTGGACGGGCGGCGCGCGATCGATCCCGCCGCGCCGGTGACGCATGTCAGCTTCTTCGAGGCGGATGCCTATGCGACCTGGGCCGGTGCCCGCCTGCCGACCGAGTTCGAATGGGAGGCCGCCGCCGCCGCCCATGATCCGGCGGGCGGCAACCAGCTGGACCATGCCCATGCGGTCGAACCGCGCCCGTCGAGCGGCGGGCCGGCGTTCTTCGGCGATGTGTGGCAATGGACCGGCAGCGCCTACCGCCCCTATCCCGGCTTCCGCACCGTGGAGGGCGCGGTCGGCGAATATAACGGCAAGTTCATGAGCGGGCAGTTCGTGCTGCGCGGGAGCTCCTGCGCCACGCCGCGCGGCCATGCGCGCGCCTGCTACCGCAATTTCTTCTACCCCCATCAGCGCTGGCAATTCACCGGCGTCCGCCTTGCAAAGGATCTGTGATGCTGCTCAGCGACGACGTGCCGATGGTGACCCGTGCCGACCCCGCGTTCCGCGCCGATGTGCTGGCCGGGCTGTCGCTGTCGCAAAAGGCGATTCCGGCGCGCTGGTTCTATGACCGCAAGGGGTCGGAGCTGTTCGAGGACATCACCGCGCTGCCCGAATATTATCCGACGCGCGCCGAAACCGCGATCCTGAAGACGATCTGCCCCGAACTGGTCGGCGCGGTCGGCGACGGCGTGGCGGTGGTGGAGTTCGGATCGGGATCGTCGGTCAAGACGCCGATCCTGCTCAACTGCATCGAACCGGCCGCCTATGTCCCGATCGATATTTCGGGCGATTTCCTGCGGTCGTCGGCGGCGACGCTGAGCGGGCAGTTTCCGGGGCTGCCGGTGCTGCCGGTCGAGGCGGACTTCATGCATCCGGTGCCGTTGCCCGATGCGGTGGCGGACATGCCCAAGCTCGGCTTCTTCCCCGGATCGACCATCGGCAATATGGAACCGCTGGCGGCGGGTACGCTGTTGCGCGCAATGCGCGACTGGCTGGGCGAAGGCGCGATGCTGCTGATCGGGATCGACCGCGTGAAGGACGAGGATACGCTGGTCGCCGCCTATGACGATGCGGCAGGCGTGACGGCTGCGTTCAACCTGAACCTGCTCGACCGGATCAACCGCGAGCTGGCCGGCACGGTGCCGGTCGACGCGTTCGCGCACGAAGCGCGCTGGAACGACGATGCCGCGCGGATCGAGATGCATCTGCGCGCGACCCGCGACGTGGGTTTCACGGTCGACGGGCGATCGTTCGCGATGCGCGCCGGAGAGACGATCCATACCGAGAACAGCCATAAATATGGCGACCGCGACGCGCGGCTGTTGCTGCGCAGCGGCGGGTGGACCCCCCAGCAGCAATGGTGCGGCGACGATGGCGCGTTCTGCGTGATCCTGGCCGAAGCGCAGACGGTGCCGATCGCCCCGTGATCCGCCTTGTCCTGACGATGGTGGCGCTGGCGGCGGCGGTGCCGGCAGCGGCGCGCGACCTGACCGTGATGAGTCTCAACATCCGCCTGCCCGCCGAGGGCGACGGGGCGAACCGGTGGGAATTGCGGCGTGACCTGACCGCCGCGACGATCCGCCGGGCCGATCCGGACGTGATCGGTATGCAGGAATTGTTCAAGCTACAGGCCGACGACGTGGTCGCCCGGCTGCCGCGCTATCGGTGGATCGGCGTCGGGCGCAGCGGGACGGGTCGCGCCGAGGACGAGCATATGGGCGTCTTCTACCGCGCCGACCGGCTGCAGGTGGAGCGCTGGGGCAATTTCTGGCTGTCGGACACGCCCGAAGTGCCGGGCAGCATCAGCTGGGGACACCCTTATCCGCGCATGGTGACCTGGGCGATTTTTCGGGAGCGGGACGGCAAGCGGTTCGCGATGTTCAACACGCACCTGCCGTACCGCGCCGAGGACGAGGCGGCGCGGGAGAAGGGCGCGGCGCTGCTGGCGGCGCGGATACCGGGCATTGCCCGCGAGCTGCCCGTCGTGCTGACCGGCGATTTCAACACCGTGCCCGACAGCCCGACCCATCGCCGGCTGGAACGCGATCTGACCGATGCATGGGTCGCGACCAGGCGCCGTAGCGGACCGGAGGCGACCTTTCACGGCTTTACCGGCAAGCCCGACCGGCGGATCGACTGGATTTTCACGCGCGGCTTTACGCCGGTGTCGGTGACGACGATCGATACGCGCCGGGGCGACGTGTTTCCCTCGGACCATTATCCGGTGGTCGCGGTGCTGCGGCGCGCTCGGCAAGGTTCTGCGTCACCCCGGACGTGATCCGGGGCGAAGGCTAACGGATCACCCGCGCGGTCCAGGTCCGGATGAAGTCGGGATTGCCGCGACAGTCGTCCATCTGGCGCTGCTCGATCAGGCGGAAGCGGGTGCCGTCCCATGCATAGCGTTGCGTCATGCCGCAATCGCCCAGCCCCCGCCCCTTGGCGAAGGTGTCGAGGATGCCGTCCTCGAACGTCGCGTTGTACACCAGGTCGCCGTCGGAATCGCCGGCGACCGGCATGTCGAACGAGGCCGGTATCGCCTCGCCCCGCTCGATCACGAACAGCGCGGACAGGATGTTATAGGCCCCGGCGGCGCAGGGCACGATCGCCAGCGTGCGCGGGCCGTCCAGCGTCTTGGTGGTGACGTCGGGCAGGTCGTGGTCGTCGCAATCGGCCTGTTGGCGCATCCGGGTGATGAGCAGCGGGTCGAGCAGCGCGGCCTCCCCCCGGATGGTCGCGGCGCGGACGACCGGCAGCGGCGGGGCGGGGCGGGTATCGGGCTTCGTGCCGCGCGCGACGATCGCGCCGGTGGTGCCGACGCGCCCCTGCCGGTCGTCGATCCAGCGCAAGGCCGCCGACGCGCCGGTCAGCTTCACGGGAGTAATGCTCCGGCCACCGGCGGCGATGAGGGTCAGCGTCCGCCCGCTGGCGAGCTTTGCGGCGAGCGCCATTGCCGGAGCGCCGGTCAGGACGATGGCGTCGTCCTGCAGCGTGCCGCCGCGCGCCACCGGTTCGTCATCGACCGTGGCGGTCAGCGGGAGCGCGATGTCGTCCTGGCTGCGCAGGCGGATCGCGACCGGGGCGTCGGTGCCGGGGCCGCGTTCGATCGACAGGGTCAGGGCGGGGGCGTCGCCCTCCTCCGGCATCAGCGACCCCGCCTGACAGGTGCCGCCATTGTCGCAGCCGACCGCCCAGTCGCCGAAGCGCTTGAGGGCCAGGGGGCGGGGCGGGGTGGCGGTGTCGGTGAGCGGCGTGGGCGAGGGCGATGCGCTCGCCTCCGGGGCGGGCGGCGCCGACGCGCCGTTGCAGGCGAACAGCGACAGCGGCAGGGCGAAGGGCAGGAAACGGCGCATGGGGGTGCGATACCGGCATGCACCCGTGATCGAAAGCCGCTATTGCCGCGTTCGAGCCGGGAAACGGCATTTATCGAGAGGAAGCAGGATGAAGACGATTGGCGTGATCGGCGCGGGCCAGATGGGGGCCGGCATCGCGCAGGTGTCGGCGCAGGCCGGCTATGACGTGCTGCTGTCCGACGTGTCGGTCGAGCGCGCGCTGGGCGGCAAGGACGGCATCGCCAAGCAGCTGGCGCGCGCGGTGTCGAAGGAAAAGATCACGCAGGGCGATGCCGATGCGGCACTCGGGCGGATCACGCCGGTCGGCGACCTTGCGGCGATGGCGCCATGCGACCTGGTGATCGAGGCCGCGACCGAGCGGGAAGCGATCAAGCGCCAGATCTTCGAAACGGTCGGCAAGGCGCTGTCCGATACCGCGATCCTCGCCAGCAATACCTCGTCGATTCCGATCACGCGGCTGGCGCAGGCGGCCCCCGATCCGGCGCGGTTCATGGGGGTGCATTTCTTCAACCCGGTGCCGGTGATGGGCCTGATCGAACTGATCCGCGGCCTTGCCACCAGCGACGCGACGGTCGCGGCGGTCGAGGCGTTCGGGCAGAGCCTGAACAAGCGGATCGTCCATGCCAATGACGCACCGGGCTTCATCGTCAACCGCGTGCTGATGCCGATGCTGAACGAGGCCTGCTTCGCGCTCGGCGAAGGCGTGGCGACGATCCCCGATATCGATGCGGCGTGCCAGCTGGGGCTCAATCACCCGATGGGGCCGTTCACGCTCGCCGACTTTATCGGGCTGGACACCTGTCTGGAGATCACCCGCGTGCTGTTCGAAGGGACCGGCGACCCGAAATTCCGCCCCGCGCCGCTGCTCGTCAAATATGTCGAGGCCGGCTGGTACGGGCGCAAGGTCAAGCGCGGCTTTTATGATTATTCGGGCGAGGAGCCAGTGCCGACCCGGTAAAGGACGCTTGACGTAAAGCGAGCTTGTCATGTAAAGCGTCCTTCACAATAGTGGAGGACGCCGTGATGTCGATGCCGCCTGAAATGAAGCGCTATACCGTGCGGCTGATGAGCGTGATGACGCTGTACGGGGTCACGCTGGTCGGGGTGAATCTATGGTTCCGGCACGCGCCGCCGACAGGGGCGCTGGCCTATGTCGCGGCGGTACTGCCGGCGGTACCGATCGCGCTGGTATTCGTGGTGATCGGGCGGCTGCTCGTCGAGATGCGCGACGAGTATCTGCGGGCGCAGATGGTGCGTGATCAGCTGATCGCGACCGGAGTCACGCTGTCGATCACGACCGCCATGGGCTTTCTCGAAGGGTTCGGCATGATCGGCCATGTCGAGGGCTATTATGCGGCGACGATCTGGTTCGGCGCATTGGGGCTTGCCGCCTGCCTGCGCGGCATCGGCCGGTTGCGGGAGCGGGCCGATGGATAATCATCTGCGTACGCTCCGGGCCGAGCGTGGCTGGTCGCAGCAGCATCTGGCCGAGCGGCTGGAGGTGTCGCGCCAGAGCGTCAACGCGATCGAAACCGGCCGCTACGACCCGTCGCTGCCGCTCGCCTTTCGGATTGCCGAGCTGTTCGGGCTGACGATCGAGGACGTCTTCGTCAGCCCGACGCGGGGTTAGCGTTCGAGCCATCCATCATGGGAACGTCACCCCAGCGAAAGCTGGGGTCTCAGGCGACTCTTGCTGCGTGCCCCCACCGGGAGATCCCAGCCTTCGCTGGGATGACGTCGGGTCCGAGTGCAAGGGACCGAACCTCAGATAAACGTCGCCACCGTCGCGCGGTAGATGGCGGGCAGGATGATGCCCTGCAGGATGCCGATCAGCACCAGCACCACGAACGGCGCGAAGTCGAGCGCGCCGAAATCGGGCAGGATGCGCCGGATCGGGCGGTAGATCGGTTCCGTCACCACCATCAGCCCGCGATAGAGCGAGCGGATGAAGTCGTTGTGCGTGTTGATGACGTTGAACGCGATCAGGATCGACAGGAGCGCCTGTACGATGATGATCCACCACAGGACGTTCAGCAGTACCTGAATGATATCGAGCAGGACGTTCAACGCAGGGGGCCTTTCGCGAATGGCTCTCGACTATAGGGATGCGGACGCCCGGGTCCAAGCCTTGTCAGGTCGGTTCGGGGCCGGCGTGTTGTCGGTGCAACACAGCCGGCTGCCGTTCGTTCCTTGTCAGGCGTGGACCAGCGTGCCGGCGCCCTGTTCGGTGAAGATTTCGAGCAGCATGGCGTGCGGCACGCGGCCGTCGAGGATGACCGCCGCGTCGACGCCCTGCGCCACCGCCGATACGCACGTCTCGACCTTCGGGATCATGCCGCCGCTGATCGTGCCGTCGGCCTTAAGCTCGGCGATGCGCGCCGCGTCGAGGTCGGTCAGCAGCTCGCCGCTCTTGTCGAGCACGCCCGCGACATCGGTCAGCAGGAAGAAGCGCGAGGCGCCCATCGCCCCGGCGATCGACCCGGCCATGGTGTCGGCGTTGATATTGTAGGTGTCGCCATCCGCGCCCAGCGCGACCGGCGCCACGACCGGAATGAAGCCGTCGCGCGCGAGGCTGTGCAGGATCGTCGGATCGACCGCGACCGGCGTACCGACAAAGCCCAGGTCGACATGGCGTTCGATCCCCTGCGCGCGGTCGGGTTCGTTGCGGCCGACCTTTTCGGCGGTGACGAGGCGCGCGTCCTTGCCCGAAATGCCGACCGCCTTGCCGCCCGCCGCCGCGATCCAGGCGACGATTTCCTTGTTGATCTTGCCGGCCAGCACCATTTCCGCGACCTCGGCGGTGGCGGCGTCGGTGACGCGCAGCCCGTCGACGAAGCGCGATTCGACGCCCAGCCGCTTGAGCATCGCCCCGATCTGCGGACCGCCGCCATGGACGACGACCGGATTGATGCCGACCTGCTTCAACAGCACGACATCCTCGGCGAAATCGCGCGCCAGTTCGGGATCGCCCATCGCGTGCCCGCCATATTTCACCACGAAGGTGCGACCGGCATAGCGCTGCAGATAGGGCAGCGCCTCGGTCAGCGTTTCCGCCTTGGCGAGCATCTTCGGATCGGGTGCGTGGGTCATGGATGGGCGCTTTAGCGGGGTCGGGGGGCGGAAGGAAGAAGTTGGTTCACGCGGAGGCGCGGGGCGGCGGGAGAAAGAGATTTATTCGCGCAGAGGCGCAGAGGGCGCAGAGATAGTGCGCTCGCCGCGACAGCGGCTCTCCATCATCGGCTGCCGATAGAGAAGAGGCTGCGCCAGACCGGCCGCCATCGCCGGCACCACAACCTCTCAGCGCCCTCTGCGCCTCTGCGCGACAAAACCCCTTCTTCTTCTCCGCGCCTCCGCGCCTTCGCGTGAACCCGAATCCTTCTTACCGCGCCCGGTCCAGCCAGCGCCCCAGCCCGACAAAGGCATAGATCAGCGGCGGGACCAGCACGATCGACAGCACGACCTTGGCCAGCATCTGTCCGACCACCAGCTGCCCGATCGGGAACACGCCATAGAAGGCGACCGTCACGAAGATCAGCGTATCGACGATCTGCGACAGCACGCTGGCGATCGCCGCGCGCAGCCAGAGCAATTTGCCTTCGCCGCGCTTCAGCCAGCCGAAGATCGTGACGTTGAGCGTCTGCGATACGCCATAGGCGATGATCCCCGCGCCCCAGATGCGCCACGTCGCGCCGAGGATGATCTGGATCGCATCGCGATTGACCGGCAGCATGTCCGCCGATGCGGGCAGCGCCCACACGATCCATGACAGGATCATCGAGGTGATGAGCGGCACGAAGCCGAACCACACCAGATGCTTCGCGCGCCCCGGGCCATAGAGTTCGGCGATCGCGCTCGACACCACGACCAGCAGCAGGAAGGCGAAGATGCCCGCCTCCACCGCCAGCGGGCCGATCGCGACCTGCTTGTTGCCCAGCACGCCTGCGACGCAGACCATGCCGCCATAGAAGATCGAGAGGATGAACAGCGCGCGGGGCAGGGTGATCGTCGCGGACGCAGGTGCGGTCGCGGGCGGGGCGGGTGTCGTCATGACCCTTGCTAGTCCCGAAATCGGCCGATGGCAAAAGCGTTTGTCGCCGCTGGCGTCGCTGGCCGTGGCATGGCATGTCACGACGGTTTGGGCCGTCCGGGGCGGGCGGCGGGGCAGGGTAAGCGTTCAACATGACTCGTTTTCTGATCGGCATCGCCGGCATCGTCGTGATTCTGGGGATTGCCGTCGCATTGTCGACCAACCGCCGGGCGATCCGGCTGCGCGTGGTGGGGGCCGCGTTCGCGTTGCAGGTCGGGATCGCGGTGCTGGTGCTCTATACGCCATGGGGCAAGGGCGTGCTGGGCTTCCTGTCGGGCGGGGTCGCCAACCTGCTGGCCTATGCCAATGCCGGCACCTCGTTCCTGTTCGGGCCGCTCGCCCGGCCGGAAATCGGCGGGCAGAGCTTCGCCATCGCCGCGCTGCCGGTCATCATCTTCTTCGCGTCGCTGGTGTCGATCCTCTATTATCTGGGGATCATGCAGCTGGTCGTGCGCTGGATCGGCGGCGGCATCGAAAAGGTGATCGGCGTCAGCAAGGTTGAATCACTGTGCGCCGCCGCGAACATCTTCGTCGGCCAAAGCGAATCGCCGCTGGTGATCCGCCCCTATCTGGCAGGCCTGACCCCGGCACAGCTGTTCACGGTGATGACCAGCGGCATGGCGGGCGTCGCCGGCACGATCCTCGCGGCCTATGCGTCGATGGGCATCCGCATCGATTTCCTGCTGGCGGCCAGCTTCATGGCGGCGCCGGGCGGCATATTGATGGCCAAGATCATCATGCCCGACACGCCCGAACCTCCCGCCGGCGAACTGCCGCTGGGTGACGACCGCGAGGCGGAGGCGATCGCGCTGGCCGAGGCGACGCATGACGAGGAACGCCCGGCCAACATCATCATGGCGGCGGCCCAGGGCGCGCAGACCGGCGTGAAGCTGGCGGTGGCAGTCGGCGCGATGGTGCTGGCGTTCGTCGCGCTGGTGGCGCTGGCCAACGGGCTGCTCGGTGGCATCGGCAACTGGTTCGGCGTGGCGGACCTGAGCTTCCAGCGGCTGCTCGGCTATGTCTTCGCACCGGTCATGTATCTGCTGAACGTGCCGTGGAACGAGGCGGGGATCGCCGGCGGGCTGTTCGGGCAGAAGGTCGTGCTGAACGAGTTCGTCGCCTATATCTCGCTGGGCGAGGCCGGCGCGCAGCTGTCGACGCGGACGATCGCGATCATCACCTTCGCGCTGTGCGGCTTCGCCAATTTCTCGTCGATCGCGATCCAGATGGCGGTGACCGGCAGCCTGGCGCCGAACCAGCGGCCGATGATCGCCAAGCTCGGCATCCGCGCGCTCGTCGCCGGCAGCCTCGCCAACCTGATGTCAGCGGCGCTGGCCGGGCTGCTGCTCGCCTGAAATCCGGTCGGACGCGCCGGGTATCAACGCTCTGTTTACGATGGGTCGGCTAGATTCGACCCATCGTGCCGGACGCGGCGCGTTGAGTGACAGGACGGACAAAGATGCACCAGGGACTGATCGACGAGCGGACGCTGGCCAACGCGCGCGCGGAACTGGGCGCGAATTTCGTCCGCATTCTCGGCTATTTCAAGGAAGACGGCGTCAAGTCGCTGATCGCGATCGAACAGGCGATGCGGCAGCAGAATGCGGCGGCGATGGTGCTGCCGGCGCATACGCTGAAAGGGGAGTCGCGCCAGTTCGGTGCCGACACGCTGGCCGACCTGGCCGAGGTGATCGAGACGATCGCGCGCAACTGCGTCGAGACGCGCGACGTGCCGACCGAAGCACTGGAACATGTCGCGCAGCTGCGCCCGACGTTCGAGGCGACGCTGGGCGTGCTGGATCGCGACAGCAATCCGCTGGCGCAGCGGCGCAACGGGTTCGGAAAGCGGCCGGTCGCGCTGTAGGGCGATACGCTTAAGGACCACCCAAGGCCGAGTCCCGCCGGCGGTGAATCCGGCTGCGCTTTGACGTCACCCCAGCGAAGGCTGGGGTCTCAAGCGGCTCCTGCCATGTGATCCTACCGGGATATCCCAGCCTTCGCCGGGATGACGTCTGGTTCAGGCAGGGGGGGGGCAGGCCCTAATGCACCGGTCCCGGGCCAACCGGCCGCGCGTCCACGCGGCCGGTCGCGTCGGGTCAGCCGCCGTGCTTGTCCAGTTCGGCGACCGAGTTGAGCTGCACGTAATTCTGGATGCCCATCCGCTCGATCATCTCGAACTGGGTTTCGAGCGTGTCGACATGCTCTTCCTCGTTCATCAGGATCTCGGCGAACAGGTCGCGGCTGACGAAATCACGGATGCTTTCGCAATAGGCGACGGCTTCGCGCAGCTGGGCGACGGCCTCGACCTCGATCGCCAGATCGGCTTTCAGCACCTCTTCGACGGTCTCACCGACGCGCAGGCGGCCGAGCAGCTGGAAATTGGGCAGGCCGTCGAGGAACAGGATGCGCTCCGCCAGTCGGTCGGCGTGCTTCATCTCGTCGATCGATTCGTGACGTTCGAACTGGGCCAGCTTGTAGACGCCCCAATGGTCGAGCAGGCGATAGTGCAACCAGTACTGGTTCACCGCCGTCAGCTCGTTCTTGAGCGCTTCGTTCAGAAATTCGATGACCTTGGCGTCGCCCTTCACGTCGTTCGTCCTTATATGATGACGAACCGCCCATACGCGTTTCGGGGCTTTGGCGACAGGGTAAAAATGGCGGATTTCCGCCGTTTTCGGCAGCTGCGAACGTTACGCAGCCGCGCGTTCCGCATCGATAATGGCTCGCGCGAACGGCACGCATTGCCCGCATTTCGCCTGGCATCCCAAGGCCCGGTACGCCTGGCAGGCGCTGCTGGCACCGCCCCGTGCGGCCGCGCGGACATCGCGTTCTTTGATGGCATTACAGACGCATACGACCATGTTCGACCCTCGCTCTGACGAGTCGATCAATAGTAGTAATGAAACTCGTTCGCAAGAGTTATTGCGGATGACTCGCACGAACGGCGGCGATCAGCGGATGCGGATCGGTTGCAGCTGCCACCGGGCGAGCGACCGCCACAGCCATTCGAACGGGCCGAAGGGGAACCGGGCGAGCCACCAGGGCGACCACAGCAGCATCAGTCCGCACATCGCCAGCACGGGCAGGTACAGCGTGGCGCGCGACCAGAAGCCGAACTGGCCGAGGCCCCAGCCATGAAAGACGAAGCACATGACGATGGTGGTCGCCAGATAGTTGCTGAGCGCCATGCGCCCGACCGCTGCGCACCGGGCAACGATGGCGCCGCCGCGCTGCGCGAGCAGCAGGATCGCGGCGGCATAGCCCGCGATCATCACGCCCCGGAGCGGCGGGGGAAGGGCGAAGGCGCCGATGATGACCGAGCGGGCATCGATGCCGTGCGAGAACATCCATGCGGCGATCATGGCATAGCCCGCCACGCCGATGCCGATCCCGACGCCTGCCCAGCGCCACAGCCGGGCGCGGGACCATGTGCCCGTCAGCATCCCGCTGCGCAGCGCCGCCATGCCGAACAGCATATAGGCGAGCGTCTCGATGCCGATGAAGATGGTGTTGTAGAGCGTCGTCGCCAGCTCGACCAGATTATGGTGCACGATGCCGGCATAGCTGCCGCGAAACAGCGCGATCTCCTGCGCCAGCACGGCGGGCGTCGGGATGCCGAAGCCGTTTTCGAAGTCGCGCAACCCTTGTGCGGCGGCAGGCGTGTCCGCACCCTTCATCGCGACGAACGACAGCGCGATCGCGCCCAGCAACAGCCATTCGAGCGCCGCCAGCGCGATGCCGCATGCGACCATCCGCCGTACCGAGCTGGCGCGAAAGCCATAGGCGGCGCTGGAGACCAGCGCATAATGCATCAATATGTCGCCCGGCCACAGCAGCACGGCATGGGCGAGCCCCAGGACGAACAGCCAGGCCATCCGCCGGTAATGCACCGCCGCCGGGTCCGCGCCGCCGGCTTCCGCCCGGTCGACGACCAGCAGCAGCGAGGCCCCGAACAGGAAGGAGAACAGCCCGCGCATCTTGCCGTCGAACGCGATCATCGTCGCGAAATAGGCCCATAGGTCGGCGGGACCGGTCATGCCCCACGCATGGGGGCTGAGCCGCGCGGTGTCGGGCAGCGCGAAGCTCAGGATGTTGACGAACAGGATGCCCATCACCGCAACCCCGCGCACCACGTCGAGGGTGACGATGCGGTCGGCGGCAGGGCGGGGGTCGGTCATGGGAAATTCCCCTGCCCGATCGCGCGGGCAGGGGGAAGGTGGTTAGGCGAGCGCCGCGTCGGCACCCATCAACGCGGGGAAGAAGCCTTCATGTGCCTTGCGCAGGTCGTCCAGGGACACGGCGAAGTCGCCATCGGTCAGTTCGAAGATGATCCGGCTGCCGATGGTGCGGCCGATCGGTTCGGCATCGACCCCGGCCTTTTCGGCGCCCTGCAGGAATTCGAGCAGCGCGTGGTCGTGCACCGTGACGATGTAATTGCCCTGATCCTCACCGAACAGCGAGCGGGCGATGTCGTCGAACGGCAGCTTGCGGTCGAGGATCGCGCCGACATTGCCGGCGAGCGCCATCTCCGCCACCGTCACCGCGACGCCGCCATCCGACACATCGTGGCAGGCGGTGATCTTGCCCGACAGGATCGCCTGGCGGATATAGCCGCCGGTACGACGCTCGCCGTCGAGATCGACCGGCGGCGGCGGGCCTTCCTCGCGGCCATGGACTTCGCGCAGCCATAGCGACTGGCCGAGCGAGCCGGTGCGGTCGCCGACGCGCAGGATGATGTCGCCGGTCTGCTTGAAGGCGATGGTCGCCGACTTCTCCCAGTCGGCCAGCAGCCCGACACCGCCGATCGCCGGGGTCGGCAGGATCGCCGAGCCGCCGCCGGTCGCCTTCGATTCATTGTAGAGCGAGACGTTGCCCGACACGATCGGGAAGTCGAGGGCGCGGCAGGCCTCGCTCATCCCGTCGAGGCAGCCGACGATCTGGCCCATGATCTCGGGGCGCTGCGGGTTGGCGAAGTTCAGACAGTTGGTGACAGCGAGCGGCGTCGCGCCGACCGCGGTCAGGTTGCGATAGGCCTCGGCAATCGCCTGGCGACCGCCCTCGACCGGATCGGCGAAGCAATAGCGCGGGGTGCAGTCGGTGGTCATTGCCAGCGCCTTCTGCGTCCCGTGCACGCGCACCACCGCCGCGTCGCCGCCCGGGCGCTGCACGGTGTCGGCGCCGACCATGTGGTCATACTGTTCCCAGATCCAGCGACGCGACGCGATGTCAGGCGATCCCATCAGCTTGAGCAGGTCGGCGGCCGGATCGGTGCTTTCGGGCACGTTTGCCAGTTCGGCGGATTTCGGCGTCGGGACATGCGGCCGGTCGTAGAGCGGGGCTTCGTCCGCCAGCGGGGCGAGCGGGATGTCGGCGACGACGTCGCCCTGCCACTTCAGCACCATGCGGCCGGTGTCGGTGACATGGCCGATGACCGCGAAGTCGAGTTCCCATTTGTCGAAGATCGCCCGCGCGAAGTCCTCGCGGCCGGGCTTCAGCACCATGAGCATCCGCTCCTGGCTTTCCGACAGCATCATCTCGTACGGGGTCATGCCGCGTTCGCGCTGCGGCACGTCGTCCATGACCAGTTCGATGCCGACGCCGCCCTTCGACGCCATTTCGACCGAAGAGGAGGTGAGGCCGGCGGCGCCCATGTCCTGAATCGCGACGATCGCGTCGGATGCCATGAGTTCGAGGCACGCCTCGATCAGCAGCTTTTCGGTGAAGGGGTCGCCGACCTGCACGGTCGGACGCTTTTCCTCGGCATCCTCGCCGAAATCGGCCGAGGCCATGGTCGCGCCGTGAATGCCGTCGCGGCCGGTCTTCGACCCGACATAGACGATCGGATTGCCGACGCCGGAGGCGGCCGAATAGAAGATCTTGTCGGTATCGGCGATGCCGACGGTCATGGCGTTGACGAGGATGTTGCCGTCATAGGCCGGGTGGAAATTCACCTCGCCGCCCACGGTCGGCACGCCGACGCAATTGCCATAGCCGCCGATGCCATGGACCACCCCCGCGATCAGGTGGCGCATCTTCGGGTGATCGGGCCGGCCGAAGCGCAGCGCGTTGAGGTTCGCGATCGGCCGCGCGCCCATGGTGAACACGTCGCGCAGGATGCCGCCGACGCCCGTCGCCGCACCCTGATAGGGTTCGATGTAGGACGGGTGGTTGTGGCTCTCCATCTTGAAGATCGCCGCCTGCCCGTCACCGATGTCGATGACGCCGGCATTCTCACCCGGCCCGCAAATGACCTGACGTCCGGTGGTCGGCAGCTTCTTCAGGTGGATGCGGCTGGACTTGTAGCTGCAATGTTCCGACCACATGACCGAGAAGATGCCCAGTTCGGTCAGGTTCGGTTCGCGCCCCATCGCGTGCAGGACGCGCTCATATTCTTCGGGGCTCAGGCCGTGTTCGGCGACAATCTCGGGCGTGATCTGGGTCATGGGCGAGCCTCTAGCGCGCACGCGCCTGTGGTGCCAGCCGGTTTGTTGGCCGCGGCGACGTAACAGAAGGGCAATGTTGCGTTGCCGAATAGATACAGTGGTGGAACAAATTTCGTTCGAAAGGATTAAAGCGCTTCTGAATCATGCCGGTGCGTGGGAACCGTTCGCCACGCTGGGAGTCGGTGCGGTGCATCGTCGGACTCGGCGTAGCATGGCATGATGCCGAGCAAGGGAGAATGTGAATGGTTTCGAAGTTTCTGACGGCAATCGCCGCGACCACGCTGGCCGCTGCTCCGGTCGCCGCCAATGCCGCGCAGAACGCGTCGGCCCTGTCGGTCGCCAAGTCGGTCCGCGCGTCGGCTCCGGCCAAGGGTGGCCAGAAGCTCGCCGGCGGCGGCATCGTGTTCGCGCTGCTGGCAGCCGCGATCGTGGCCGGTGGCGTGATCATCGCCGTCGACGACAACGATTCGGACAGCAACTAAGTCCGATTGCGGGGCGGGGGCCGGTGTCGGTCCCCGCTTCCGTTTCAGGCCGACTCTTCGGTCTGTGCACGATCGCGGCGTTCCGCCCAGCGCGCGATACCGTCGTTGCCGAACACGCCGGAAAGCATGATCCACCATGCCGGGTTGCTGTCGAACCGCAGCTCGCCGGACCAACGCCACCATGTCATGATGGCCAGCGGATCAGTGCGGTAACCACGAATATCTGCCGCAGCCGCTGGGCGCCGGGATGGCGGGATGAGGCCGTTGCCGATCCCGATCAGTCCCGCTAGCGCCCGCATCACCGAGCGGCCCCGATCCGCTTCGAAAGCGGTTCAGCCCTTCCGCTGCTTCCACGCATTCCAAAGCATCATGCCGATCAGCGTGCCGCCGGCGACGGTGCCGCCGACCGCTACCGCGGTGACTACAGGCGACAGCGTGTTGTCGGCGCGGTGGAGATGGGGGCGGTGCTTCTTCAGCTTCTTGAGCAGCGGGCTGCGCGCCGACAGCGCCTCGAACATCTCGCCCGGCCCTTCCGGGTCGAGGATCTTGTTGTCGGCGAGCCATTCGGTCACCGCCCCCAGATCGGGAATTTCGTAGGGGCGTAGCGAGCGGCCTTCCCCACGCAGTTCCTCGATCGTCGCAATCAGCGAGTTGGTGCGCTCCAGCGTAGCCTCGATCGTCTCGCAATCCACCCCAAGATGCTCGGCGAGCAGCGAATCGCGGATGCCGGCGATGGTGCGGCGTTCGTCGGCATTGGCGTGGCGAGTGGCGTCGACCGTCACGTCGCATTCGGTGTCGAGCCTGAGCGAGCGGTTGTTGAAGTTGGACGATCCGACCCGCAGCAGCTGGTCGTCGATCACCGTCACCTTGGCATGGACATAGATCGGCGTGCCGCCGGCGGTGAAGGGATGGTAGAGCCGCAGCCGGTCGTGGCGGTCGCGTTCCTTCAAAGCCTGGAACAGGCGCGCGCGGGCCGAATCCATCGCGACGGGTTCCAGCC
The DNA here is from genome assembly GCF_003951715.1 of Sphingomonas sp. ABOLH. NCBI lineage: Bacteria > Pseudomonadati > Pseudomonadota > Alphaproteobacteria > Sphingomonadales > Sphingomonadaceae > Sphingomonas > Sphingomonas sp. ABOLH. Next base: position 16,598 of record NZ_QQWV01000026.1, read on the forward strand.
AGCCCTCGGCCGTGGTCGGGTTGACGATCACGATCTCCGGGCCGTCCGGCTCGTCGAGGCGTCTCGCGATCGCTTCCGCCACCTTGCGCGAGGCGAAATACTGGCTCTCGGCATAGAAGAAGCGTTCGGCACGCGCGATCAGGTCGAGGTACAGCGTCTCGATCTCGTGCACCGGTTCCTGGTCGGTCATCTCGGGCACGGTGCGGGCGATGGCGACGTCGATCTCGGTAAAGTCGGCGTCGAGCCCGGTCGGCCAGCAGCCGCCGACGCCGGTCGGCGCGGGCAGGGCGTCGCCGCCCGAGATTTCCCAGCGCTGCCGGCACATGTCGCCCAGCGCTGCCGCGACCGGCCCCTCCAGCGCGGTGGTGACGTCGTGCCAAGGCTGGTAGGGCGTGCCGTCCGGTTCGATCCGGCGGGGATCGTCGTCACGATGCTCGCGCGTGTCCCAGCGGTCGACGGTCATGTCGATCCCGCCGCAAAAGGCGACGTCGTCGTCGATCACCACGACCTTCTGGTGATGCGAACCGGCGACCGGGTGATGGGTGTCGAGCCGCATGTGCACCTGCGGGTCGGCGATCCATTTCGCGATGCGCACGAGGGTGCGGCCATGGAACAGCGTCTTGATCGCGCCGGTGTCCCAGCGCAGGATATGGACCTGCAGCCCCGGTGTCCGGCGGACCAGCCAGCTGATAAATTCGCCAACCTTTTCAGGGCCTTCGCTGGCAGGGTCGGTCTTGAAGCGGATGCGGGCGTCGAAGTCCCAGCCGATCAGCAGGATCTGCCTTTTCGCCTTCAGCATCGCGTCGCGGGCATGGGTGAAATAATTGTCGGCATCGACCAGCACGGTCGCGCGCGTGGCACGCTCGATCCGCCAGCAGTTGCGACCCGGTTCGAGTGGTGGGGTGTGACGGACCATGGGGACAGCAATGGCACCCTATCGTTGCAGTTCCAAGCGATTGCGGTCGGTCGGTTGGGTTTCGGCGGTCCAAAGTTCACTAAGTTCACACTCGTGCGCTGTTTGCGGCGTGGCGCGCGGGGTGGCGTTTGGGCGGGCGGGGGCGCGGACGATGGGAAAGAGCGGGGACGATGCTGGCAGGTTGGGTGCGTGTAGGAAAGGGGGGACATCGTCCCCGCGACGGGGACCGATAGACGTTGATGGTTCGGTCGGAGGTGCTGCTGCTGCGCGTGTGGATACCTGCCTTGGCGAGACCGTTGCGAACGTCCGCTTCACCGTATCCCCGCGAAGGCAGGGATCCAGGGTCGCATCCGCAAAGCTTTGTTTTGCTTGGCTCTGGACCCCCGCCTGCGCGGGGGTACGGCGAGTATGTGACTGAGCCCGAGACTTTCGGAGAGGCCTCGCCTTCGCGGGAATGACGACGGGGTGTTGTCGTGCCTCGCCATTGGCATCGGGCACCCAGATTACGTTCGGCGTGACGGTGGCAGGGTCAGAGGATGTCGTGGACGCGCTCGGGTGGGCGGGCGAGGACGACGCCCTTCGCCGTTTCGACGATCGGGCGTTCGATCAGGATCGGGTGCTCTGCCATCGCATCGAGGATCGTCGCATCGTCGGCGGTTTTGAGCGGTTTGGCTTCGGTCTCGCCGGTGCGCAGGGCTTCGCGCGGGGTCAGGTCGGCGCGGGTCAGCAGGGCGGCCAGTTCGTCGCGGGTCGGTGGGGTTTTCAGATATTCGACGATGGTTACGTCGGCGCCGGCTTGCGTGAGGAGCGCGAGGGCGGCGCGGGACTTCGAGCAGCGCGGGTTGTGGTAGATCGTGGCTTGCATGGTTCCTCCCCGGCACGGGGAGGAGGACCGCCGGCGCAGCCGGGTGTGGAGGGGGTTGGCCAGTTCCACCACGGTTGCGTCTGCGGAGGCCCCCCTCCACCATGCTACGCATGGTCCCCCTCCCCGCGAGCGGGGAGGATCTTGGGTGTTTGTTCGGGCCTGGTGCCCTCCCCGCGAGCGGGGAGAAGCTTCAGGTCAGTCGTTTTTCGCCAGCCATTCTTCCAGCCACTTGATCGTGTAGTCGCCCTGCTGGAACTGCGGGTCGTCGAGCAGCGCCTGGTGGAGCGGGATGGTGGTCTTCATCCCCTCGATCACGAACTCTTCCAAGGCGCGGCGCAGGCGCATCAGGCAGCGTTCGCGGCTGGTGCCGTAGACGATCAGCTTGGCGATCATGCTGTCGTAATAGGGCGGCACCTTATAGCCGGCGTAGAGCCCGCTATCGACGCGGACGTGCATGCCGCCGGGCGCATGGAAATGCTTCACCGTGCCGGGCGACGGCGCGAAGGTGCGCGGGTCCTCGGCATTGATGCGGCATTCGATGGCGTGGCCGGTGAAGCGGATCTGCTCCTGCTCGCATGACAGGCCATGGCCCTCGGCGACGCGGATCTGTTCGCGGACCAGGTCGATGCCGGTGATCATCTCCGTGACGGGATGTTCGACCTGCAAACGGGTGTTCATTTCGATGAAATAGAACTCGCCATCTTCCCACAGGAATTCGATCGTGCCCGCACCGCGATAGCCCATATCGGCCATCGCCTTGGCACAGATGCCGCCGATCCGTTCGCGATCGGCCTGGCTGAGCACGGGGGAGGGGGCTTCCTCCAGCACCTTCTGGTGGCGGCGCTGGAGCGAGCAGTCGCGCTCGCCCAGATGGACCGCCTTGCCATTGCCGTCGCCGAAGACCTGGATCTCGATGTGGCGCGGGTTGCCAAGATATTTTTCGAGATACACCGTGGCGTCGCCGAACGCGGCCTTTGCCTCGCTGCCGGCCTGCTGCATCAGCGTTTCGAGTTCGTCCTCGGAATGGCACACCTTCATGCCACGGCCGCCGCCGCCCGACGCTGCCTTGATGATGACCGGATAGCCGGCCTTGGCCGCGATCGCCTTCGCCTCGGCGATGTCGCTGATCGCGCCGTCGCTGCCGGGGACGAGCGGCAGGCCGAGCGCGCCGGCGGTGCGCTTCGCCTCGATCTTGTCGCCCATCGTGCGGATATGTTCGGGCTTCGGCCCGACGAAGATCAGGTTGTGCAGCTCGACGATCTCGGCGAACTTGGCGTTTTCCGACAGGAAGCCATAGCCCGGATGGATCGCGTCGGCGCCGCTGATCTCCGCCGCCGAAATGATATTGGGGATGTTGAGATAGCTGTCGGTCGCCGAGGGCGGGCCGATGCAGATCGCTTCGTCGGCAAGGCGGACGTGCATCGCGTCGGCGTCCGCAGTCGAATGGACCGCGACCGTCTTGATCCCCATTTCATGGCACGCGCGGTGGATGCGGAGCGCAATCTCACCCCGGTTGGCGATCAGCAGTTTCTTGATTTCGGGCATGTTATTCCACGACCACCAGCGGCTGGTCGAATTCGACCGGCTGGCCGTTCGACACCAGGATCTGCGTCACGGTGCCGGCGGCCGGGGCGACGATCGGGTTCATGACCTTCATCGCCTCGACGATCACCAGCGTGTCGCCGGCGGCGACCTTCTGCCCGACCGACACGAACGGCTTCGCTTCCGGGTTGGCGGCGAGATAGACGGTGCCGACCATCGGCGAGGTGACCGGGGGCACGCTGCTGACCGGCGCGACGGCGGCGCCGGCCTCGATCGTGGTGGTCGCTGCGCTGGCCAGCTGCGGTGCGGGCGCGGGGGCGTAGGCCGGGGCGGGGGCATAGCTTGCCGCCGCCTGTACCGGGGCGGGCTTGCGCACCACGCGGACCTTGCGCGCGCCGTCCTCCACCTCGACCTCGGTCAGGTCGGTTTCGTCCAGCACCTGCGCCAGCGCGCGGACGAGGTCGATGTCGACGCGCATCGCGTGGCTGGTGAACGGCGTTCCTTCGCCCTGATTGTCGTCTGCCATGGTAACCCCCAATGGTGTATTCTTAAAAAACCGCGCCCTTGTCAGATGCGGGCGGCCGCTTCAAGCGCGACCAGATAGGAAAGCGCGCCGAACCCCGCCACCGTGCCGCGCGCGGCGCGCCCGACATAGCTGACATGGCGAAACTCCTCGCGCTTGTGCGGATTGGACAGATGGACCTCGATCACCGGGGTCTTCACCGCCTTGATCGCGTCGTGGAGCGCGATCGACGTATGGGTATAGGCGCCGGCGTTGAGCAGGACGGCCTTCGCGCCTTCCGCCTGCGCCTCGTGCAGCCAGTCGACCAGATGGCCTTCATGGTTCGATTGGCGCAGGTCGATCTGAAGCCCCAGCTCGCGGGCGCGATCCTCCAGCATGCCGGCAATGTCGTCGAGCGTGTCCGACCCGTAGATTTCCGGCTCGCGCAGGCCGAGCAGGTTCAGGTTCGGGCCGTTGAGGACGAAGACGGTGGCGGTCAAGCGGGCAGGCTTTCGGTTGCGGGCGCGTGTGCGCGGTCCCTATATGCAGCGCACCATAGCCGGACCGGGCACCCCAAGTCGAGACGAGCAAGTCGAGACAGGGGGGCGCCCCGACAGGAGACGACATGCACAGCGACGGCACCATCACCATCACGGTCAACGGCGATCACATGCGGATTCGCGACGGGCTGACCATTGCCGAGCTGGCGGCACAGATCGGGCTGGTGCCGGAAAAGGTCGCGGTCGAACGCAATCTGGAGGTCGTGCCGCGCTCGACGCTGGCCGACGTCCGGGTCGAGGATGGCGACGAGCTGGAGATCGTGCATTTCGTCGGTGGCGGCGACCATCAAACGGTCGGGCAGGCGGCCGATACGTGGAGCGTGGCGGGCAAGACCTTTACCTCGCGGCTGATCGTCGGGACCGGCAAGTACAGGGATTTCGAACAGAATGCCGCGGCGGTGGCGGCATCGGGCGCGGAGATCGTGACCGTGGCGGTGCGCCGGGTGAATGTCAGCGATCCCAAGGCGCCGATGCTGACCGACTATATCGATCCGAAGAAGGTCACCTATCTGCCCAATACCGCCGGCTGTTTCGATGCCGACAGCGCGATCCGCACGCTGCGGCTGGCGCGCGAGGCTGGCGGCTGGGACCTCGTCAAGCTGGAGGTGCTGGGCGAGGCGCGGACGCTGTATCCCGACATGGTGGAAACGCTGCGGGCGACCGAGGTGCTGGCCAACGAAGGCTTCAAACCGATGGTGTACTGTGTCGACGATCCGATCGCGGCCAGGCGGCTGGAGGATGCCGGCGCGGTCGCGATCATGCCGCTGGGCGCACCGATCGGATCCGGCCTCGGCATCCAGAACCTCGTCACGATCCGGCTGATCGTCGAAGGCGCGAAGGTGCCGGTGCTGGTCGATGCCGGCGTCGGCCAGGCGAGCGATGCGGCGGTGGCGATGGAATTGGGCTGCGACGGGGTGCTGATGAACACCGCGATTGCCGAGGCGAAGGACCCGGTGCTGATGGCGCGGGCGATGAAGTCGGCGGTCGAGGCGGGGCGGATGGGCTATCTGGCCGGGCGCATGCAGCGGCGGCGCTATGCCGACCCGTCGAGCCCGCTCGCCGGACTGATATGAATCAGATTCAATGGAACCCGCAGGTCGGGCTGCGCTTTGTATAATCGCAATCCAGCGAGGGCAACCTCGCCAACCTACAGGAGCCTTTCATGGGTGAATTCACCGACAAGCTCGCCGCCGCTGGCAACAAGGTCGCCGGCAACGTGAAGGAAGCCGTTGGCAAGGCGACCGACAACGAGCGCCTGGAAGCCGAAGGCCAGGCCCAGCAGGCCAAGGGCACCGGCCAGGACGTGAAGGGCAGCGTCAAGGGCGCGCTCGGCGACAAGATCTGAGCTGATCGGACACCGCGTACCGCCGGGTAGTTGGCGGATGGTGTCGAAGGGGCCGTTCCGGGAAACCGGGGCGACCCCTTTTTTGGTCAGAAGCGGTAGCCGAGGCCTGCGACGACATGATGGCGCTCGACGCCGTTTTCGAGAACGGTCTGGCCGATCGTCTCGCGGTCGGCGGCATAGTTGGCGTAGCGATATTCGAGCTTGCCATAGGCGCGGCTGGTCAGGCCGAATTCGCCGCCCGCGCCCAGGTGGAAGCCGTCCAGCCGGCGTCTGGCGCGGTAGCTGAACGCAGGGTCGGTCAGGTCGCGGACGTCGCGGCGGACTTCGCCGTTGCTGTAGCCGCTCTTGAGATAGACCAGCGAATTGGGGCCGGTGATGAAGCCGATGCGCGCGCCGACATCGATCTCGCGTCCGGTCGACAGGCAGTCACGCGCGACCACGGTCGCACCGAACGACAGGTCGTCGCACGTCTCCAGCGTCGATTTCGACAGGCCGGCATAGACGCCGAGCACCGAGGCGCGCGACAGCACCATGTCATAGCCGACTTCGCCGCCATAGGTGATGCCGCTGTCGCCGGCGCTGGTTTCGCTGCGCTCGGTGCCGTCGCGCACCTCGGTCACGACATCGACCCGGTCCCAGCCGACGCGCAGTTCGATGCGGGGGCCGAGCGGCGTGTCGACGATGTCCTGCGCGGCGGCGGGTGCGGCGATGGCGACGGCAAGCGTGGCGGCGGTGATGGTCGCGACGGTCTTCACGGAAATCCCCCGGAGATTGAATGTCTTGGCCGAGGGATAGGGTCGAATCGATACGATAGGCTTAACGCGCGCGCATCGCGGCGATGGTGGTGCCGTGGGTGATGACGTTCATGTCGGTGCGCAGGTGGAGCAGCCGCACGCCGTCCCGCGCCAATGCCCGGTCGAGCGCGGGGGCGAATTGCTCGGTCGTCTCGACCGTTTCGGCCCAGGCGCCATAGGCGCGGGCGAGCGCGGCGAAATCGGGGTTGGTGAGCGCGGTGCCGCTGACCCGTGCGGGATATTCACGCTCCTGATGCATGCGGATCGTGCCGTAACCGCCATTGTCGACCAGCAGGACCAGCAGGTTCGCCTGCGTCCGGATCGCGGTTGCCAATTCCTGTCCGTTCATCAGGAAATCGCCGTCGCCCGCAATTGCCACCGCCAGCTTGTCCGGGCAGCGCAAGGCGGCGGCAACGGCGGCGGGCGTGCCGTAGCCCATCGCGCCGCAGGTCGGGGCCAGCTGCGTGCCCGACCAGCCATAATGCCAGTAGCGATGCCACCAGCCGGAGAAATTGCCCGCGCCGTTGCAGATGATCGTGTCGTGCCCCGAAAGCCGCTCGCGCATCGCCGCGACGCACGGACCGAGGTCGAGGGTGACGTCGCGCGGTACGGGGGTGTACCATGCCAGCCATTCGCCATGCGCCTCGGCCATTGCCGGGCGAGGCTCGACGGGCGGTTCGGCGCGGGCGAGCATGGCGGCGAAGGCGTGAGGATCGGCAGCGATGGCGAGGTCGGCGCGGTACACCCGGTCGAGTTCGGCCGGGTCGGGATGGACGTGGATCAGCGTCTGCCCGGGATGGTCGGGGGTGACGAGGGTGTAGCCGTCGGTCGTCGCCTCCCCCAGCCGCGCGCCGATCACGAGCAGCAGGTCGGCGGCCTTGATCCGCTGGACCAGTTTGGGCGAGGGGCCGTAGCCGAGATTGCCGGCCCATGCCGCGCTGTCATTGGCGATGGCGTCCTGTCGCCGGAACGCGCCCGCGACGGGGATGCCCCAGCGCTCGGCGAAGGCACTGAACGCCGCGCCGGTCGCTTTGTCCCAGCCCGCGCCGCCGACGATCGCCACCGGCCGCTCGGCCCCGGCGATGCGATCGAGCAGGTCGGTGAAGTCGGCGGGATCGAGGGTGGTTGCCAAGGGGACGAGCGGCGGCCGGTCGGCGACTTCCGCGCGTTCGCACAGCATGTCCTCGGGCAGCGCGATCACGACCGGGCCCGGCCGCCCGGAGGTGGCGGTGCGCCATGCGCGGGCGACATATTCGGGAATGCGCGCCGGATCGTCGATGCGCAGCACCAGCTTGGCGAGCGGGGCGAACATGGCGAGGAAGTCGACTTCCTGAAAGCCTTCGCGGTCGCGCATCCCGCGGTCTACATCGCCGATGAACAGCAGCATCGGCACCGAATCCTGCCGCGCGACATGCACCCCGATCGACGCATTGGTCGCACCGGGGCCGCGCGTGACGAAGGCGACGCCCGGCCGGCCGGTCAGCACGCCATCGGCGCACGCCATGAAGCCGACCCCGCCCTCCTGCCGGCAGGTCACCAGATCGATCGTCGGCGTGTCGTGCAGCGCGTCTAGCACGGCGAGGAAACTTTCGCCCGGCACGTGGAAGATGCGGTCGCAGCCTTGCAGGGCAAGGGCGTCGACAAGGATACGGCCACCGGTGCGCGACTCTGTCATTTTTGCAGGCTAACGCGGGGTCGGGCCGGGCGCCAGTACCGGGTCTTTGTGGACTGGTTCCCGACGTTGGCCGGCTGGGGGTGACGGGTGGGGCAAGGGTGTCGCGCATCATCGGCGGGGTCGCGGACGATGTCGCCAAGTTGAAAGCTGGTTCAGGTTCTTGACCCGCCCCGGCGGCCATGCGTAATCCGCCTGAACGGAAGTTGGGAGAGTGGCGATGAAGAAGCTGTACCCGAATGCGGAGGCTGCGCTCGACGGGCTGCTGCACGACGGCATGACGCTGTGCGCCGGTGGGTTCGGCCTGTGCGGCATTCCCGAACGGCTGATCGATGCGATCGAGGCATCGGGGGTCAAGGATCTTACCATCGCCAGCAACAATGCCGGGATCGACGGGCAGGGGCTGGGCAAGCTGCTGCGCAGCCGGCAGGTGAAGAAGATGATTTCCAGCTATGTCGGCGAGAACAAGGAGTTCGAGCGGCAATATCTGAGCGGCGAGCTGGAGGTGGAATTCTGCCCGCAGGGGACTCTGGCAGAACGCTGCCGTGCGGGCGGGGCGGGGATTCCCGGCTTCTATACCAGGACCGGCGTCGGCACGCTGATCGCCGAGGGCAAGGAAGTGAAGCAGTTCGACGGGGAGGATTATATCCTCGAACGCGGCATCCGTGCCGACCTGTCGATCATCAAGGGGTGGAAGGCCGACGAGGCCGGCAACCTGATCTTCCGCAAGACCGCGCGCAACTTCAACCAGCCGATGGCGACCGCCGCCAACATCTGCGTCGCCGAGGTCGAGGAAGTGGTGCCGGTGGGGTCGCTCGACCCCGATGCGATCCACCTGCCGGGGATTTACGTGAAGCGGATGATCGTCGGTGCGCCCTATGACAAGCAGATCGAGTTCCGCACGGTGCGGGAGCGGGTTTGATGGTGGCTCGCAGAAGTCGTATTCCCGCGCAGGCGGGAATCCAGGGTTATGATACGCCGACGTCTGCGCCTGTGGCTCTGGATCCCCGCCTGCGCGGGGATACGGTCGGGGCGGTGGTCAAGGCCCTGACCCTCGCCACCGCCGCCTTCGCCCTGTCGGGCTGCGTCGTCGCGGTCGGCAACCAGTCGCCCGCCCCGGTTGCGCCGGCCACCGTGGCGGGCGTGCCGGCGGGGATGCAGTATCTCTACGGATCGGGCGAGGCCGTTGCCGCCAGCCGGCAGACCTATTCGGCGCTGGTCCGCTATGTGCAGCAATATCAGCGCGACCGCACGACGCTACGCCGCATGCCGCTACAGGCGGTGCTGGCGCCCGGCGCGACGCTGGCCCAGCCGACGCAGCTGACCTGTACCGGCAAAGCGGCCGTCGTGTTCGATGTCGATGAAACCGTGCTGCTCAACACCGGCTATGAATATTCCGACGCGCGCGGTGGGCTGAGCTATGACGCCAGCCGCTGGGAACGGTGGGAGCGGTCGGACGGGCGCGCGACGCGGGCCGTGCCGGGCGCGGTCGAGGGGCTGGCGGCGCTGCGCGCGGCGGGTGTGACCGTGGTGTTCAATTCGAACCGCAACGCCGCGACCGCATCCTATACCGAAGCGGTGCTGAACCGCGCCGGCCTCGGCCCCGCCAGGCATGGCGAGACATTGTTCCTGAAGGGCGATGCGCCGGGCGGGTCGGGCAAGGATGCCCGCCGGGCGCTGATCGCGGCGAAATATTGCGTCGTCGCGCTGGTCGGCGATCAGCTGGGCGACTTTACCGACCTGTTCAATGCGGGCCTCAAGCCCGCCGAGCGGCGCGCGGCAGCGGATTCGCCGGCGATCGCGCCGCTATGGGGCAATGGCTGGTTCCTGTTGCCCAACCCGGTCTATGGCACCGCGCTGGCCGGTGATTTCGACGACGTCTTCCCCAATGATCTGCGCTGGAGCGATCCCGGCGCGCCCAAGGAGTAATCGCATGGCCTGGACCCGCGACGAAATGGCGGCACGCGCCGCGCGCGAGCTGAAGGACGGTTTCTACGTCAACCTCGGCATCGGCATCCCGACGCTGGTGGCGAACCATATCCCGGACGGGGTCGAGGTGACGCTGCAGTCGGAAAACGGGATGCTGGGCATCGGCCCGTTCCCCTATGCCGGCGAAGAGGATGCCGACCTGATCAATGCCGGCAAGCAGACGATCAGCGAATTGCCGCAGTCGGTCTATTTCAGCAGCGCCGACAGCTTCGCCATGATCCGCGGCGGGCATATCGACCTGACCGTGCTCGGCGCGATGGAGGTGTCGGAAAAGGGCGACATCGCCAACTGGATGATCCCGGGCAAGATGGTGAAGGGCATGGGCGGCGCCATGGACCTGGTCGCCGGGGTCAAGAAGATCATCGTCGTTATGGAGCATACCTCCAAGAACGGCGACCCGAAGTTCATCCCGGAATGCACCCTGCCGCTGACCGGGCTGGGGGTGGTCGACATGATCATCACCGATCTCGCGGTGTTCGCCCGCGACGATCATGCCAGCCCGTTCCGGCTGATCGAAACTGCTCCGGGCGTGAGCGCGGAGGAAGTGCGGTCGAAGACGACGGCGGCGTACGAGGGATAAGGTCTAAGAATTGGTTCACGCGAAGGCGCGGAGGCGCGGAGAGAGAAGAAGGTAGTTTTCGCGAAGAGGCGCAGAGGACGCAGAGGGGCTGTGGGCGCGGCGGTTGCAGCCTGTCCGGCGCAGCCTCTCTTCCTGTTGCGACGAAAGCTGAAGGCCGCTGGTGCGGCGGGGCTTCACCGCGAACGCCACCCCTCTGCGTCCTCTGCGCCTCTGCGCGAACCAATTCTTCTACTTCTTCCTCCGCGTCTCCGCGCCTTCGCGTAAAAACAACCTTCTTTCACTGTCGCGAAGCCGTCTCCGGCATCTTCCACCAAAGCAACCCCAGCCCGACCGCCGCGATCCCCGCCAGCAGCAGGAACGCCGCGTCGTATCCGCCGCGCACGATCATCACGCCCGCCAGCGTGGTGCTGAGCGCGCCGCCCAGCCCCTGCACCGTCGCCACCGCGCCCTGCGCCGCGTTGAACCGGCCGGTGCCGCGCATGATCGCCGCGACGACCACCGGCAACAGCGCGCCGAAGATGCCCGCGCCGATCCCGTCGAGAAGCTGCACGCCCAGCAGCCAGGCCGGCGCATCGGCCACGCTATAGAGCACGCCGCGCGCCACCAGCACGCCCATGCCGACCAGCAGGATCGGGCGGTGGCCCCAGCGATCGGCGTTGCGCCCAACGACGATCGCGACCGGGACCATCACCAACTGCGCCCCGACGATGCAGGCGGCGACCAGCGACGTCGCCTGTCCCGCGCCGACCTCGCGCCCCAGCAACTGCCCGACGGCGGGCAGCATCGCGGCATTGGCGAGGTGGAACAGGAACGCCGCCCCGGCAAAGATCGCCAGCGCCGGATTGCCGGTCAGCGTGGCGAGCAGCGAGGGCGTGGGCGCGCAGGATTCGTCCGGCTTCCCCTCGCACCCGCGCGCGACGTCATGGTCGATCGCATCGCCATCGACCCACAGGATCGCGGCAATGCTGCACGCCGCCAGAATACCCATCAGGTAGAAGACGACCACGGGGCCGAACTTCCACGCGAGCAGCCCGGCCAACGCGGCGGCGACGGCGTTGCCGGCATGGTTGAACGCTTCGTTGCGCCCGACGCGGCGGGTGAATGCCTTCGGTCCGACGATCCCGAGCGAAATCGCGGCGATGCCCGGCGCGAACACCGCCCCCGCCACTGCCGCGACCGACTGGGTAGCGGCGACCGCAAAGAAGCCGGAAACGATCGGCAGCGAAATCGACGCCAGCGTCACCAGCAGCGCGGCGACGACCAGCAGCGCGCGCTTCGCCTTCACGCGGTCGACCAGCGCGCCCGCCGGGGTCGTCGCCAGCAGCCCGGCGATCCCGGCGATGGTCATCACCATCCCCGCCGTCGCCTCGTCCCAGCCATGGGTCGGCCCTCGGACCGACACGAGATAGATGGCGAGATACGGTCCCAACCCGTCGCGAACGTCGGCCAGAAACGCGTTCATCGCATCGAGGGCGCGGGCGTTGCGGCCATGGGCGGGATCGGGATGGGGCGGCATGGGGCGATCCCGTAAAGGAGGATCGCGCAGGAACGTCGATTGCCTGCGAAGGGTCCGCGGATCGAATACGAAATTTGCCAAGGCTGGTAATAAAATGTCGCCAGACCTTTCGTTCGCGGCTGTTTTCGGTTAACGCGCGGCCATGAGTAGCCGTCCGCAAACCCTGTACGAGAAAATCTGGAACGACCATGTCGTCGAGCGTCGCGCCGACGGCACCTGCCTGATCTATATCGACCGGCATCTCGTCCACGAAGTCACCAGCCCGCAGGCGTTCGCCGGGCTGCGCGCCAATGGCCGCACCGTGCGCCGGCCCGATCTGACGCTGGCGGTGCCTGACCACAACCTGCCGACAACGCCGCGGGTCGATGCGGCGGGCAACCGCCTGCCCACCGTCGATCCGGCCAGCGCCAGCCAGCTCGCCGCGCTGGAAAAGAACGCGCCCGATTTCGGCATCCGCTATATCGACGCGACGGCGGCGGAGCAGGGCATCGTCCATGTCGTCGGGCCGGAACAGGGTTTCACCCTGCCTGGCACGACCCTGGTGTGCGGGGACAGCCATACCAGCGCGCACGGCGCGCTGGGCGCGCTGGCGTTCGGCATCGGCACCAGCGAGGTCGAGCATGTGCTGGCGACCCAAACGCTGTTGCTGCAGCAATCGAAGACGATGGAAATCCGCGTCGACGGGACGCTCGGCTATGGCGTGTCGGCCAAGGACGTCGTGCTGGCGATCATCGGCAAGACCGGGGCGGCAGGCGGCACCGGCTATGTCGTCGAATATACCGGCGACGTCATTCGCAGCCTGTCGATCGAAGGGCGGCTGACCGTCAGCAACATGTCGATCGAGGGGGGCGCGCGTTCCGGCCTGATCGCACCGGACGAGACGACCTTCGCGTACCTCAAGGGCCGGCCGATGGCACCGAAGGGCGACGCGTGGACCCAAGCCGTCGAATACTGGCGGACGCTGCCGAGCGATGCGGGGGCGGTGTATGACAAGGTGGTACAGCTGCACGCCAGCGACATCGCCCCGTCGCTGACCTGGGGCACCAGCCCCGAGGATGTCGTGCCGATCACCGGCGTGGTGCCGTCGCCCGACAGCTTCGCCGATCCGAGCAAGCGCGTCGCGGCGCAGAAATCGCTCGACTATATGGGCCTGACGCCCGGCACGCGGATGCAGGACGTGCCGGTCAGCTACATCTTCATCGGCAGCTGCACCAACAGCCGGATCGAGGATCTGCGTGCGGCGGCCAGCGTCGTGAAGGGGCGCCATGTCGCGGGCGGGATCAAGCAGGCGCTGGTCGTGCCTGGATCGGGGCTGGTCAAGCGCCAGGCCGAGGCCGAGGGGCTGGACCGCATCTTTACCGAAGCCGGCTTCGAATGGCGCGAGCCGGGCTGTTCGATGTGCCTGGCGATGAACCCGGACAAGGTGCCGCCGGGCGAACGCTGTGCTTCCACCAGCAATCGCAATTTCGTAGGACGGCAGGGACCGGGCGCGCGGACGCACCTCGTCTCCCCGGCGATGGCGGCGGCGGCGGCGGTGACGGGGCGGCTGGCCGATGTACGCGATTTGGTGACGGAGTAAGGCGGATGAAGCGGGTTCTGATCGCGTTGATTGCGGGCGCGGTGCTGAGCGGCATGGCGGCCGCCTATGCCTCGGTCCGTCCGGCCAAGGCGGCGGCCCCGTCGCGGACGGACGCGCGGCAGTGATCGCACGCCTCGCGGCACTGGCCGCACTGGTGCTGACGATGGCGCAGGCACCGGCACCCAAGCCTGCCGCCGACGTCGAGCTGTGGCGGCTCGATTGCGGCGGTGTGCAGGTCAACGACCTCAACGCCTTTTCCGACACGCTGGCCTATAGCGGACAAAGCAAGCGGCTGGTCGCCAGCTGCTATCTCATCCGCCACGGCAGCGACTATATGCTGTGGGACACCGGCCTGCCCGAGGCGGTGATCGGCCAGCCGGTGAGCAACACCGACGCGATGTCGCCGATCCTGACGACGACGATCAAGCGGCAGCTGGCGCAGATCGGCGTGAAGCCCGAACAGATCGGCCGCGTCGGCATCAGCCATTATCATTTCGACCACACCGGACAGGCGGCGGGCTTTCCGGGCGCGACCTTGCTGATCGGCAAGGGCGATGCCGATGCGCTGAGTGCCGGCAAGCCCGGCACCAGTGCCGAACCGCTCAAACCCTGGTTCGGTGGCGGCGCGAAGATCGAGGCGATCGATGCCGACAAGGACGTGTTCGGCGACGGCAGCGTCACCCTGCTGAACCTGCCGGGCCATACGCCGGGGCATCACGCGCTGCTGGTCGTATTGAAGGGGAAGGGGCCGGTGCTGCTGTCCGGCGACCTTGCCCATTTCCGGGAAAATTACGACACGAACGGGGTGCCGCCGTTCAACACCGATCGCGCGGCTACGCTCGCCTCGCTCGACCGGTTCAAGAAGCTGGCGGGCAATGTGAAGGCGACCGTGATCCTGCAACATGAACCGGGCGATGTCGCCAAGCTGCCGGCCTTCCCGGCATCGGCGCGCTGATGGAACCGATCACCAAGGTCGAAGGGCGCGCCTATCCGTGGGGCGCCAAGAATATCGACACCGACATCATCATCCCGGCGCACTGGCTGAAGACCACCACCCGCGAAGGGCTGGGCAAGGGCGCGTTCGAAAGCGTGCGGGCGGAACCGGACAATATCTTCGACGATCCGCGCTATGCCGGCGCGCCGGTGCTGATCGCGGGCGAGAATTTCGGCTGCGGGTCGAGCCGCGAACATGCCGCCTGGGCGCTTACCGACATGGGGGTCAGGGCGGTGATCGCGCCGAGCTTTTCCGACATCTTCTCCGGCAACGCGATCAAGAACGGGATCGTCACCGTTGTCCTGCCACAGGACGCGATCGATCGCCTGGTCGAGGTCGCGAAGACCGACATGGTTGCCGTCGATCTGGAGACGATGACTGTCACCACCCCGTATCAGGATCGTTTTCCCTTCGAGCTCGACCCCTTTCGTCGCCAATGCCTGATGGAAGGGCTGGACGAGATCGGCATGACGCTGGCACAAGATACCGCGATTTCGAAATATGAGTCCGGCGTGGCCAGTGCCCGACCGTGGCTCCACCAGGAGAGCGGACATGCGGGCGTTGCTGTCGAAGGAAACGGGCGGACCTGACACGCTGACCATCGGCGACCTGCCGGACCCGGTCGCGGGCCGGGGTCAGGTCGTCATTGCGGTCAGGGCATGTGCGGTAAACTATCCCGACCTCCTGATTATCGAAGATAAATACCAGTTCCGCCCCGAACGCCCGTTCGCGCCGGGTGGCGAAGTGGCGGGCGTGATCGACAGCATCGGCGACGGCGTCACCGGCTGGGCGGTCGGCGACCGGGTCGTGGCGGTCACCGGCCATGGCGGCATGGTCGAGAAGCTGGCGGTGCCTGCCGCCGCGCTCCACCGCCTGCCACCAAACCGCAGTTTCGAAGATGGCGCGGCGCTGCTGCTGACCTATGCCACGTCGATCCATGCGCTGCTCGATCGCGGCCGACTGGGCGAGGGGCAGACGCTGCTGGTGCTGGGCGCGGCAGGCGGCGTCGGCCTTGCCTCGATCGAACTGGGCAAGGCGTTCGGCGCGCGGGTCGTCGCGGCGGTATCCTCGGAAGAAAAGGCGGCGGCTGCAAAGGACGCGGGCGCGGACGAGACGGTCGTCTACCCCCACGCCCCGCTCGACAAGGACGCATCGCGGGCGCTGGCCGAGGCGTTCAAGGCGGCGGTGGGGCCCAAGGGCGCGGACGTGGTGTTCGACCCGGTCGGTGGCGACTATGCCGAACCCGCGCTGCGCAGCGTCGGGTGGGAGGGGCGCTATCTGGTCGTCGGCTTCCCGGCGGGCATCCCGAAGCTGCCGCTCAACCTGACGCTGCTGAAAAGCTGCGACGTGTGCGGCGTGTTCTGGGGCGCGTTCGCGATGCGCGATCCGGCGGCGAATGCCGCGCACGTCGCGACCTTGTTCCGCCTGTGGGACGAGGGCCGGATCGCGCCGCGCGTGACGGGCACGTTCCCGCTGGAGCGTGGTGGCGAGGCAATTGCCGCGCTGGCCGCGCGCAAGGTCATCGGGAAGCTGGTGGTGGTGATCTAACCGTATCCCCGCGCAGGCGGGGATCCAGGGTTAGCGGGCGCCAGCGCCGGTTCTACCTGGCTCTGGACCCCCGCCTGCGCGGGGGTACACCGACTGTCGAGGTCCGCTCCGCCCGACACCTGTGCCGTTGCGCGTAACCCCGTCGCATCCTATCTCGCGAAGGAGGGATGAGTAGGGGAATGCGATGACGACGTTCGACGACCGGGAACGTGCCTTTGAAGCCAAATTCGCCCGCGATGGCGAAATTGCGTTTCGGGTGACGGCACGGCGCAACAAGCTGCTGGGCCAATGGGCGGCCGAGCGGATGGAGCTGACCCCGGCCGAGACCGATGCCTATGCGACCTCGGTCGTGCAGGCCGATTTCGAGGAAGTCGGCGACGACGACGTGATCCGCAAGCTGCTGTCCGACCTCGCCGCCGCGGGTGTCGATACCGACGAAGCGCAGATTCGCCAGGCGATGGCCGATTGCGATGTCGAGGCGCGTCGCCAGCTGCTCGGAAGCATCTGACATGCCGATGGAAGCACAGGCGATCGAGGCATTGATCGTCGCCGCGATCCCCGATGCCGTGGTCGAGATCACCGATCTGGCGGGCGACGGCGACCATTATGCCGCGCGGGTCGTGTCGGGAAGTTTCCGGGGTAAGCCGCGCATCGCGCAGCAGCGCGCGGTCTATGCCGCGCTCGGCGGGCGGATGGGGGGCGAACTCCATGCGCTGCAACTGACCACTGCCGTTCCCCAGGATTGAATCGCCGACACGGCGCCAAAAGGAAATGACAATGACCGACGATACCCATGCCCGCATCGACGCGGTGGTGAAGAACAACCCGGTGGTGCTGTTCATGAAGGGCAGCCCGCTATTCCCGCAGTGCGGCTTTTCCAGCCGCGCGGTTGCAATCCTTAACCACCTGAACACCCAGTTCGAAAGCGTCGACGTGCTGCAGGACCAGGGCATCCGCCAGGGCATCAAGGCCTATTCGGACTGGCCGACCATTCCGCAACTCTATGTCAACGGCGAATTCGTCGGCGGGTCTGACATCATGATGGAAATGTACGAGAGCGGCGAGCTGGCCGAGCTGCTGGGCGGCAAGGCGGCGTAAAAGCCGCCTCTCCCGGAACCCTCCGTCACCCCGGGCTCGATCCGGGGTCCCGCTTCTTCTTCCTGACGGCACCCCAAACCGTCGCCCCAGCGAAGGCTGGGGCATCGAGCGGCTCCTGCCCCGTGCTGCAACGGGGAGATCCCGGCCTTCGCTGGGGTGACGTTCACGGCGAGGCTCAGCAAGCGGGACCTCGGGTCAAGCCCGGGGTGACGTTTGAGGCGGAAGGGTTCACGACCTAACCCGCCACCCCACGCCCCCTCCCCACATCGGGGAGCATTTGCTACGGCAACCCCATGGCCGAACCGACCACCCCCCGCATCACCCGTCGCCGCCTGCTGATCGGGGGCGGGGCCGGGGTCGGGTTGATTGTCGCCTGGGGGCTGTGGCCGCGGCGCTATGGCGTCAATCTGGCGGCGGCGGAGGGGGAGAGCATCTTCGGCCCATATCTCAAGATCGGCGCCGATGGGCAGGTCACCGTCGCCGTGCCACAGGCGGAGCATGGGCAGGGCGTCTATACCGCCCTGCCGCAGATCGTCGCCGACGAACTGGGCGCGGACTGGCGCACCGTCGCGGTGGAGGCGGCGCCGATCAACCCGCTCTACGCCAATCCGCTGGCCGCTGGCATCCTGTTTGGTGACGCGCTGGCGCTGCTGCCCGCCGCTACCCGCGCGGCCCATGCCGAACGCACCGCGTTGATGCTGACCGCCGGGTCGACCTCGATCCGCCGGTTCGAAGCGCCGCTCAGGGAAGCCGGCGCGGCGGCACGCGTGTTGCTGTGCAAGGCGGCGGCGCGGGCATGGGGTGGCGACTGGCGCAGTTGCGGGACGGCGGACGGCTTCGTGGTGATGGGCGAACGCCGCGAACGCTTCGGCGTGCTGGCGGCAGCGGCGGCGGGCGAAAGCCTGCCCGGCGGCGAACTGCCCTACCGCGTCGGCGACGAAAAGCGGCTGGTCGGCACGGCGCAGCCGCGACTGGACGCCCCGGCCAAGGTCGATGGCAGCGCGACCTTCGCCGCCGATGTGCGCAAACCCGGCATGGTCTTCGCCTCGATCCGGCAGGGGCCGATCGGCGACACGCGGCTGCTGAGCATCGACAAGCCGGCGGCGGATGCCGTGCCGGGTGTCGTCAGCGTGGTGGAAACCGACCGCTGGGTCGCCGCTGCGGCCACGACCTGGTGGGCGGCGAACCGCGCGGTCGATGCGATGGCGCCGCGTTTCGAAACGCACGGGCTGGTCGACAATGCGTCGATCGCCACCGCACTCGACACCGCCTTGTCGGGGGAGGGGGCGCGGGTGCACGAGGCGGGCGACATCGACGCCGCGTTCACCGGCGGGCGGACGCAGACCGCGACGTACCGCGTTGCCGCCGCGCTGCACGGCGCGATCGAGCCGACCAGCGCCACCGCCGACTGGAGCGACGGCACGCTGACCCTGTGGATGCCGACCCAGGCGCCGACGCTGGCGCGTGCCGCCGCCGCCCGCGCGATCGGCATCGCTGAGGATCGGGTCGTGCTGCACCCGACCATCGCCGGCGGATCGTTCGGCGCGAACCTCGACCATCGCGTCGCCGAACAGGCGGCGGTGCTGGCGCGCAAGCTGGAAAAGCCGGTGCAGCTGACCTGGTCGCGCGGCGAGGATTGCCTCGCCGATCGCTACCGCGCGCCCGCCGCCGCGCGGATGACCGCGCGGTTGGGACGGGGCGGCACGATCCTGGGCTGGCGGGCACAGGTCGCGGCGCCGCGCACCGGCCGCGACCTGGCGCGGCTGCTGCTCGGCGGCGATGTCGCGGCGTCGCTGGCGATGGCATTGCCCGGCGACCGCGGCGATGCGCTGGCGACCGATGGCGCGGTGCCGCCCTATGGCATCCCCAACCTTGCGGTCGACCACCACCCCGCCGACCTGGGATTGCCCGCCGGATGGTGGCGGTCGGGCGCGCATAGCTACACCGCGTTCTTCACCGAATGTTTCCTCGACGAACTGGCCGGGTTCGCGGGGATGGAGGCGCATTCGTTTCGCATCGCGATGCTGGGCGGCGACGTGGCGCTGGCCCGCTGCCTGTCGACCGTCGCCACGATGGGCGGCTGGCAGGGCGGGGTGCCGGGCAGCGCGCAGGGCATCGCCTGCCACCGGATGCGGGGATCGGCCATCGCCTGCATGGCGGAGGCGCATATCGGCGACAACCAGCGGGTGAAGGTCGACCGGCTGGTCGTCGCGGTCGATTGCGGGCGGGTCATCAATCCTGACCTTGTGCGCCAACAGATCGAGGGCGGGCTGTTGTTCGGCATGGCGATGGCGACCGGCGCTTCGACCGGCTTTGCGGCCAATCTGCCCGATGTGCGCGGGTTCGGCGGCATGAACCTGCCGCGGCTTGCCGACAGTCCGGAGATCATGATCGAGATCGTCGACTCCGACGCCGATCCGGGCGGGGTCAGCGAACTGGCGGTGCCGGTGGTCGCCCCCGCCATAGCCAACGCGCTCCACGCCGCTACGGGTCGGCGCTATCGGTCGCTGCCGTTGCTGGGGTGAGGGCGGCGTAACGAAGAAGGATTAGATTTCGTGCAGAGACGCGGAGGCGCAGAGAGGTTGCGTTTGCAGTGCCGTCTCGTGATCGGAAGACTATGGTGGCCGCTATGCCATGGTGCTGCATGCGCTTACGCGCGAAACGATGCCGCCGGCGCATCCCCTCTGCGCCTCCGCGTCTCTGCGCGAACCACTTCTTCTTTTGAAATTGGGCGCGTAGCCCGCCCCAAAATACAGCTTGCCCCGAACCCCGGCGTCGCGCGTTAAACCGGCGCATGGAACGCCCCTCGAATCACCCCGCCATCCCGAAGCGCCGCATCGGCGTGCTGCTGATGAACCTCGGCACGCCCGACGATCCGTCGCCGCGCTCGGTCAAGCGTTACCTGGCGGAGTTCCTGTCCGACCGGCGCGTCGTGGAAATCCCGCCGATCGCGTGGCAGCCGATCCTGCGCGGCATCATCCTGAACACCCGCCCGAAGAAATCGGCCCATGCCTATCAGCAGGTATGGAGCGAGCACGGCTCCCCGCTCGCGGCGATCACCCGCGCGCAGTCGGAAGCGATGCAGGGGGCGTTCGGCGACGGCGTCGTGATCGACTGGGCGATGCGCTACGGCAATCCGTCGATCGCCAGCCGGATCGAGCATCTGCGCGAACGGGGCTGCGACCGCATCCTGCTCGCCCCGCTCTACCCGCAATATTGCGCAGCAACGACCGCGACGGCGAACGACAAGGCGTTCGCGCATCTGGCGAAACTGCGCTGGCAGCCGGCGATCCGCACCCTGCCGCCCTATTATGACGACCCGCTCTATATTAACGCGCTGGCGACGACGCTGCGCGAGGATCTCGCGAAGCTGACCTTCGAACCCGATGCGATCGTCGCAAGTTTCCATGGCATGCCCAGGCGTACCCTTGAAATCGGCGATCCCTATTACTGCCATTGCCAGAAGACCGCGCGGCTGGTGTCGGAGGCGCTGGGCCGTCCGCTGACCGTCGCGTTCCAGTCGCGATTCGGCCCGGCCAAATGGCTGGGCCCGGCGACCGACGAGACGCTGGTCGAACTGGCCAAGGCCGGCAAGCGCCGCGTCGCGATCTTCGCGCCGGGCTTTTCGGCCGACTGTCTGGAGACGCTCGAGGAACTGGCGATCCGCGGCAAGGAAAGCTTCGAGGAAGCCGGCGGGACCGATTTCGCCTATCTTCCGTGCCTGAATGCCGAGCCGACCGGTAATAAAATGTTGCGCAACATTATCGCGCGCGAACTTGCGGGTTGGATCGACCCGGCCTAGCAGGGGGTCAAACTTTCGTAGGAGAGAATGCATGGCACGGGTAGCGATCGTCACCGGCGGCACGCGCGGGATCGGTGAGGCGATCAGCCTTGCGCTCAAGGACATGGGCGTCACCGTCGCCGCCAACTATGCCGGCAACGACGAAAAGGCGAAGGCGTTCACCGACCGCACCGGCATTGCTGCCTTCAAGTGGGACGTGGGCGATTTCGAAGCGACCCAGGCCGGCGTGAAGGCGGTCGAGGAAGCGATCGGCCCGGTCGACATCGTCGTCAACAATGCCGGCATCACCCGCGACGGCACGCTGCTGAAGATGACGTACGACATGTGGGACGATGTCATCCGCACGAACCTGGGCGGCTGCTTCAATCTTGCCAAGGCGACCTTCCCCGGCATGCGCGACCGCAAATGGGGCCGCATCGTCAACATCGGCTCGATCAACGGGCAGGCGGGCCAGTACGGCCAGGTGAACTACGCCGCCGCCAAGTCGGGCATCCACGGCTTCACCAAGGCGCTGGCACAGGAAGGCGCGCGCTTCGGGGTCACGGTGAACGCGATCGCGCCGGGCTATGTCGATACCGACATGGTCGCGGCGGTCCCGGCCGACGTGCTCGAAAAGATCGTGGCGAAGATCCCGGTCGGTCGCCTGGGTCAGGCGAGCGAGATCGCGCGCGGCGTCGCGTTCCTGTGTTCGGAAGAGGGCGGCTTCGTCACCGGCTCGACGCTCAGCATCAACGGCGGCCAGCACATGTACTGACCGGGCGGCGCGGGGCGGCCATCGCCGTCCCGCTCTCCCCTTCAGCCGCGAAACACCACCGTCCGCGCGCCGTGCGGAAACACCCGGTCGTTCAGGTGCAGCCGCACCGCTTCGGCCAGTACGCGCCGTTCGATATCGCGGCCCTTGCGGATCAGGTCGTCGGGCGTGTCGGCATGGCTGATCGGCTCGACATCCTGATGGATGATCGGTCCCTCGTCCAAATCCGCCGTGACGTAATGCGCCGTCGCGCCGATCATCTTCACGCCCCGCGCATGCGCCTGATGATAGGGTTTCGCGCCCTTGAAACCGGGCAGGAAGCTGTGATGGATGTTGATGCAGCGCCCCGACAGGAACGCCGCCAGATCGTCCGACAGGATCTGCATATAGCGCGCGAGGACGACCAGTTCCGCGCCGCTATCCTCGACCAGCCGCTTGACCTGCGCCTCCTGCGCCGCCTTCGTCTCTCGCGTGACGGGCAGGTGGTGGAACGGAATGTCGCCGATCAGCGACCCGTGCAGCAATTCGCGCGGATGGTTGGACGCGACCGCGACGACCTCCATCGGCAATTCGCCCAGCCGCGCGCGATAGAGCAGATCGACGAGGCAATGGTCCCATTTGGACACCATCAGCAGCACCCGCTTGGGTGTCGCCTGATCGCGCAGCGACCACTCCATGCCCGACGCCTGCGCTATCGCCGCGAACTCGGTACGTAACTGGTCGATCGGCACGTCGGCGGTGAACGCGACCCGCATGAAGAACTGGCTGGAGAGCGCATCGTCGAACTGCTGCGCATCGACGATATTCGCGCCGCGCTCGGCGAGGAACCCGGCCACCTTCGCCACCAGCCCCGGCCGGTCCGGGCATTGCAGCCGAAGCGTGTAGATGCTGGTCAAGAAGCGTCCCCCCGTGTCGACCGGTGCTTGCGGTCGGTTGCGCCGCTGTGGCTGCATCGCGGTGGCGGGTAAAGATAGCGTTTGTATCGGGTGGGGTGGCGGGGTGTTGCCCTGCCTCGGTCCACGCGGGAAGGTGACGCCTCGGCCCCATGCCGTTCGGTTCGAGCAGCTTCGAGCTTGTCGAGAAGCGTCGGTCGAGAACCCGGTGCTTGGGGCAGCCCCTTCTCGACTTCGGTTCTCGACAGGCTCGAACCTGCGCTCGAAGCAAACGGATTGGGATGAGGGCAGCGTCAGGACGGCTGGCTCCATGGCCAGCCGGTTGTATATCGCGCGCGCCCGAACTCTGAGGATACGATGGAACCGTTCGTCCTGAGTAGCCGCTGAGCTTGTCGAAGCGGCGTATCGAAGGACCGCTGTGCGCAGATGCTTAGATACGGGTCTTCGACTTCGCTCAGCCCCTACTCAGCACGAACGGTCCTACTCAATGCTGCCCCCCTAGAACTTCACATCCGCCTGCACCGTAAACGCCCGGCCGCGCGGATCGGCGACGCGCGGTTCCCATGCGCCGCCCGACCCGGTGTTCGAATCATAGGTGATCGCAAATGGCGGATCGACGTCGAACAGGTTCTTCACCCCCAGCGTCAGGC
The DNA here is from genome assembly GCF_003951715.1 of Sphingomonas sp. ABOLH. NCBI lineage: Bacteria > Pseudomonadati > Pseudomonadota > Alphaproteobacteria > Sphingomonadales > Sphingomonadaceae > Sphingomonas > Sphingomonas sp. ABOLH. The sequence goes on from NZ_QQWV01000026.1 coordinate 40,194, forward strand.
GCGTCGCCTTGTTGCCGAGATTCAGGAAGCTGACCGCGAGGTTATAGGTCACATAGGGCTTCACATATTCGTTGAATCCCGGCCGCGTGACCGTGCCCGCCGCGATGCCCGGCAGCGCCTGGTTCTTGTATCCGTCGCGATACAGCTGGGTCAGCGCGATCGTCACCGCATCGTTGGTATAGCTGACGAACGCGTTGTGCTTCCACTTGAGGCTCAGGTCGCCGGCAAAGCTGAACACACCGATCAGGCTGGGACCATAGGGCGAATTCTCGGTCAGCTTTTCGCGCCGGCGCAGCATGTAGGTGCCGTCGATCCCGGCGAGGAAGCTGCCGCCCAGCCCGTCGACGCCGCCGCGCGCAGTCAGCTCGAGGCCCTGGGTGCGGCGCGCACCGGCATTGATCCAGCGCCGGTCGATCACGACCAGCTCGCCCGCCGGGTTGCGGAGGAAGCGATCGGCGAACAGTCCGGCATTGTCGATCAGCTCGCGTTCGGTCAGCAGCTGGATCGTGTCGTCGACATTGATCGCCCAGAAATCGACCGAGGCGCTGAACTTGGGCGCCGGCTGGATGACCACGCCCGCGCTGAACATCTTGGCGCTTTCCGGCCCCAGGTTCGGATTGCCGCCGGTATAGATGTTGGGCTGCACCGCCTGGCAGGCCGGGTTGGTCGTGTTGGGGATGCCGCCGGGGCAGCGCACCGGATCGGCGAGGTCGCGGCCCGAATAGGGTGAATCGGTCAGGCCGTTGAAGATCTGGTTGAAGGTCGGCACGCGGAACCCGGTGCTGAACGATCCGCGGAACATCAGCGGTTCCCACGGACGCCACTTCGCCGACACCTTGGGATTGGTGCTGGTGCCGAAATCGCCATAATCGTCGATGCGTGCCGCCGCGTTCAGTTCGAACCCGCGGAACAGCGGCAGCAGCAATTCGGCATAGGCGGCCTTCACCTGCCGGTTGCGCCGGCGCAGCGCGTTCACATTGTCGAATGCCGCGAGGAAGATGACCGGCGCGGCGGCGGCCGCCGCTTCCGATCCGTTGAAGCTGTAGGTTTCGCTGCGGAAATCGATGCCGGCGGCCAGCTGCGCCTTGCCGCCGGGCAGGCGGAACAGCGGGCCGGCGATCGAATAGTCGATCTGCTTCACCTCATAGCGCCCGCCGTACAGCGTCGCCCCTTCGGCCGACACGGCGGCAAGCCCCGCCAGCGCGGCGTCGCTCTGGTTGATCGAGAAGGGGTTGAGGATGCCGCTGTTGAGCAGCCCGGCAAGGCCCGGCCCGCTCGCCCCCGGCGCGGTCGGCGCCAGCGGGTCATAGGCGCCGCTGTTCAAAGTGCCGCGATAATAATAGCCGCTGCCCAGCGTCGAGCTGGCCTCGCTCTTGGCGTACGACCCGCCCGCGCGATAATCCCATCCGGCCCACAGCGGCCCTTCGGCGGCCAGCGTGACGCGAATCGTCTTGGTATCGGTTTCGTACTCGCGCGGGCCGCAGGCGATGCAGCGCCAGCGGAAGGCGATCGGCTTGCCGTAATTGGCGGCGACCGCCGGGAAGGTGCCGCGGATCGCATTATAGACCGCGTTATAGGTCGGCGCGGTCAGGCCGTTGAGCGGATACGCGACCTGGAAATTGGTCGTGTTGCTCGACACCTGCGCGTTGGAGAACAGCTTGGCCGAATTGGCGTTGGACCCGGTGACCTCGACCGAGAGCTGGTGATCCTCCGCCACGCGCGCGACGGCGCGGGCGAGGTAGGTCAGCGTCTTGATCGGCTGCTGGATCACCGCCGCGCGGCCCGTATCCCACGCGCAGGCATAGCGCGCCGACACGTTGTTCCACAGCGCGTCGTCATACGCCATGCCGCCGTCCATCGACTCGCATCCCGCCCCGCCGGGCAGGTCGAGGATGTTGATGCCGCCGGTCGCCGCCGTGGTGGTGCCGGGGATGACGAGGCCGTTCAGCAACTGCGCGGTTGCAGTCCCGCCCAGCAGCGTGCCGCCCGCCAGCGTGCTGCCTTGCAGGGTGGAGCGATTGAGCGGAAAGGCGGTGGCGATCGGCGTGCCGCGCGTGTCGACCGACAGGCCGCGCTCTGGCTGGTTGCCGTTCACGAAGTCGCGATTGGCGCCGAACAGGATGTTGTTCCAGCGATAGGCGACCGCGCCCATCACGTTGAACCCCTGATCGTCCAGATCGCCATAGCCGGCGATCGCCGACACGCGGTAGATCGCGCCATCGCCCTGTTCGGTGATGTCGCTCGCCCCCATCGCGCCGACGCCCTGGTAATCGGTGCGGGTGATGAAGTTGATGACGCCGCCGATCGCGTCGGTGCCATAGATTGCCGAGGCGCCGTCCTTCAGCACCTCGACCCGCTCGATCGCGGCGAACGGAATCTGGTTCACGTCGACCGCTGCGCCGGACAAGCCGTGCGCCGCGACGCGGCGGCTGTTGAGCAGGACGAGGGTCGCCGCCGACCCCTGACCGCGCAGGTTCGCCGCCGACAGCCCGTTGGTGCCGCGCTGCGCGCCTGTCGTCACATCGGCGTTGGAGGCGAGGTTGTCGGCGCCGGTGCCGTTGCTGGTCAGCAGGCCGATCAGCTGTTCCGGGCTGGCGATCGCGTTGCGTTCGATTTCGGCATTGCTGATGATCTGCAGCGGCAGCGAACTGTTATTGGGGTCGCGCTTGATCCGCGAACCGGTGACCAGGATTTCGCCGTCGTCCGCCTTCGACGCTTCCGAAGTTTGCACCGCGACACCGGTCGGCGTGGCCGCCTCCTGCGTCGTGACCCCCTCGCTGACCGTCTGTGCGCCAGCGCTTCCGGTCGCCATCATCGCGGCGAACAGCGATCCGCCCACCAGCATCATTGCCTTGCCAGCCCGCATAGTCTTGCCCCCAAGCCTGCGCCGCCATTCCCCGTGAGCGGCTGTCAGCAATAGTAAGCAACAAAAGCGTGGCGGTGCGGAAGGGGGCGTTCAGCGAGTTTTCACGGAACCGTAGCGTTACGGTAACACTCACCCAAATTTGATGGGAACGCCATAACGCCCGGCTATAGCGCGGCCGCCGCCGCCAGCAGCGCGGCGTCCATCGTCGGCGTGGCGGAGGTGCCGTCGGGATTGTCGTTGGCATAGAGCGCGAAGGTCAGCGTCTGCCCGCTCGCGGCCGTCATCGTGCCGGCCAGTGCCGACACGCCGCTCAGCGTGCCGGTCTTGGCGTGGATCTTCCCGGCGAGCGGCGTGTCGCGGAACCGGCGCGACAGCGTGCCGTCGACTCCGCCGACCGGCAGCGTCTCGATCCACCGCGCGCCCCAGGGTTGCGCCTGCGCCCAGGTCAGCAGCGTCACCATCGCGCGCGGGGTGACCCGGTTATAGGTCGACATGCCCGACCCGTCCGACAGGTCCCATGCGGACCGCGGTACGCCGGCCGATGCCATCATCGCCTCGACCCGCTTCAACCCGTCGCCGATCGACCCGCCGCCGCCGACGCGTCCGATCCGGCGCAGCAGCAGTTCGGCGTGCAGGTTCTGGCTGGCCTTGTTGGTGACCGTCACATCCTCGATCAGCGGTCCGGGCTGCAGGCGTGCCAACATCGGCGGCAAAGTGGCACCTTCGACGACCCCGCCATCCTCCTCCGCCCGGTGCGGCCGGTGGCGGACCGCCACGCTCCCGGTCACCCGGACACCCCGCTCGCGCAACAACTTCGCGAACATCCACGCCGCATGATGCGCCGCGTCCTCCACCCCGGTCCTGACCGTCACCCCCGGCCCCGGCGCGACCGTCCCCGACAGCCGCAACACGTCGCTCCCCGGCATCCGCTCGAACGCCACCGCATTGGTCGTGCCCACCCGTATCCGGTTGTCGATACGGTAATAATCCGACCCGCCGACTACCGCGCGGTCGCCCTTAGCGGTAACGGTCAGGACCAGTTCGTTGTCGTCCAGCGTCAGCGCGGAGGTGGCGGTGCCATAGCGCCCGGCCATGTTGTTCCACCCCATGCCGGGCGACCAGCGCTGGTCGGGAAAGCGGCTGTCGTCGCCGATCACATCGCCCACCACCCGGGTCTTCGCCGCCACCGCATCGGCCAGCGTCGCCAGGCAGTCGACCTGGCAATCCGCCGCGCTCGACAGCCGCGCATCGCCCGCCCCCACCAGCACGACGTCGCGTCCCTCCATCCGCACCCCCGCGCCGCCATCGTCGGCGGCGTCGAGCGGCAGGGTGGCAAAGCTCGCCAGCGTCGTGAAAATCTTGGTATTCGAAGCAGGTACGAAGCGCCGGTCCGGCTCGATCGCTACCTGTTCGACGCCCGCGGCATCGCGCACCACCATGCCGAAACGGGTGCCGGCCGGTGCCTTGGCCAGCGCCGCGCGCACCGCCGTCTCCACCGCCGGATCGGGCGCCGCCGCCGCCAGCATGGCGCCCGCCGCTCCGATGATGATCGCTTGTATCGTCTGCATGAGCGGCATCCTACGCCGCCCCCCGGTCCGCGCAACCGTTGGACGCGCGCGGTATAGCCGGTACACATGGAGCCATGCTCGTCCGTCTCCTGCTCGCGCTGCTGCCCCTGCTGCTGATCGCTGCCGACCGGCCGGCGGCCGGCGCGGAGGCGGTGCTGATCCGGGGTGCGCGGGTGTTTGACGGCACCGGAGCGCCGGCGGTGGCGGGGGATGTGCTGATCGTCGGCGACCGGATCGCTGCGGTCGGACCCCGGCTGAAGCGACCGCGCAGGGCGCGGGTGGTCGATGCGCGCGGGCTGACGCTGCTGCCCGGGCTGCACGACCTGCACACCCATTTGCGCGCGTCGGGCTATGGCAGTCCCGACGATCTGGGCAAGGCGTGGGGCTCGCATCTGGCGAACGGGATCACCAGCGCCAACGATTTTTCGCTGTCGGGTGAGATGCTTGCGCCGATCCGCGCCATTGCCGCCGATGGGACCATTCCCACGCCGCGGCTGAACCTCGCCATCCGGTTGGGTGTGCCGGGCGGACATGGCACCGAATATGGCTGGGGCAGCTTCTTCACGCTGACCGCGACGACCCCGCGCGCGGCGCATGTCGCGATGAAGACCGCGCTGGCGTACCGGCCCGACGTCATCAAGGTGTTCGCCGATGGCTGGCGCTACGGCCGCTCGCCCGATCTGGCCAGCATGAACGTGCCGACACTGGCGGCGATCGTCGCGGATGCCCATGCGGCGGGGCTGCCGGTCATTACCCATACGGTGACGCTGGCGGGGGCGAAGGTCGCCGCCGCCGCCGGGGTCGATGCGCTGGGGCATGGCATCGGCGACGCGCCGGTCGATGCCGAGCTGATCGCGCTGATGAAAGCGAACCACGTCGCTTATGTACCGACCCTGGTGGTGTACGAACCGCAGCAGAACCGGACGTTCGTACCGCTGGAGTGGCGGCACCTCGCCGCGCCGGAACGGGCGGCGGAGGCGGCGCGGATGGCCCGCCCGGTCGAGGCGATCCCCGAACTGGAATCGAAGCGCTGGGCGATCCTGCAGGCCAATGTCCGCGCGCTGCACGCGGCGGGTATCCGCATCGGCGTCGGCACCGATGCCGGGATCGGCGGCGTTTATCACGGGTCGAGCGCGGTGCGGGAGACGCGACTGCTGGCCGGACTAGGGCTGACGCCGGCCGAGGCGCTGGTCGCGGCGACCGGCGGGGCGGCGGACATCTTGCGCCAGCGCGACCATGGCCGGATCGCGGTCGGTCAGCGGGCCGACCTGATACTGGTTGGCGGGCGGCCGGACGTGTCGATCGACGACCTGCACGATGTTCGTCGGGTGTTCGTCGCCGGGCGGGAGATGCCGCTCGAGGCGTTGCGGCAGCGGATCAATTCGTCCGAGGCGACGCCGATGCCGGTGCACGCGATGGCCGGGCCGATCGATACCGGCGCGCGGGGCGACGGGCGGACCGATCTCGACACGCTGCCGGTCGAAAGCACCGAGCCGGGGACCGATCACAGCCGGCTCGACATCGTGCGGCCCGATCGTCCGCACGATCCGCACCTGTTCGCGGTGGCGCGGCTGGGCGCGGCGGACCGGCCGTTCGCCGCGTTGGTGCTGCCGTTGACGAAGGGGGCGATCGACGTTGCCGACGCACGCGGCTTTACCGGCATCGCGTTCGAGGCGCGCGGGGCCGGCCGCTACGGTGTCGCCTTCGACGTCTATGGCGCGCGCGGGGCGGGGCGGGCGTTGTTCGAAGCGAGCGGCGAGCGGCGGGAAATCCGGCTGCCGTTCAGCGCCTTTGCCAGTGGCGACGCGCCGCTCGACGTCACCCGGCTACGCAGCGTCGCCTTTCGCCTGACCGGGGAGCCGGGTGGGCGGGCGTGGCTCGAACTGGCGAAGGTCCGCTTCTACCGCTGAACGCTACGCGGCACGGTCAGCGCAAAGGCCAGCACCACCGCGAAGGACAGGCATGGCACCAGCATCGCGGTCTGGATTGAGACGATGCCATGGCTCAGCCAGCCCATCAGCGGTGGGAACACCGCCCCGCCGATCACCGCCATCACGATCAGCGGCGCCCCCAGCGGTGCGCGAGGTCCCAGGTCGCGGACGCCGAGCGAGAAGATGGTCGGGAACATGATCGACATGAAGAAGCTGCTGAGCGCCAGCGCATAGATGGCGGTCATGCCATGGGCGAGGGCCGCGACCAGCATCAGCGCGATATTGGCGATGGCGAAGGCGGCCAGCAGCCGCGTGGCGGCGATGCGGTGCATCAGGATCGTGCCGATCAGCCGTCCGGCGAGGAACAGCGCGAGGCTGATCGACAGTAGATAGGCCGCCTGTCGTTCGGGCGTGGCCGGGCTGATCGTCTTCACCACGTCGATGAAGAAGCTCCACACCCCGACCTGCGCGCCGACATAGAAGAATTGCGCGACGACTGCCCAGCGCAGGGCGCGGACGCCCCATACCGACCGCAGCCCCTGCCAGGGGTTGCCGCCGGTCTCGCGCGGCACGTCGGGCAGGCGGACGATGGCGACGGCCAGCGCGATCAGCACCACGATGCCGGCGAGCACGAGATAGGGCAGCTGCACCATCTGCGCCTCGGCCGCGCGATAGGCGGCAAGGGCGGCGGGAGACATGGCGTCGAGGGTCGCGCTGTCATGCTCGACGCCCGAGAAGATGAAGCGGGCGCCGATGACCGGGGCGATCGCGCCGCCGAGGCCGTTGAACGCCTGCGCGAGGTTCAGCCGCTGTTCGGCACGCGCCGGATCGCCGAACGCGACGATATAGGGATTGGCCGCGGTTTCGAGGAACGCCGCGCCCGAGGCGATGACGAACAGCGCGCCCAGGAACGCGGCATATTCGCGGACCTCCGCCGCCGGATAGAAGAGCAACGCGCCGACCGCGTAGAAGCCGAGCCCCGCGAGGATGCCCGCGCGATAGCCGAAGCGGCGCAGCACCAGCCCGGCGGGCAGCGCCATCACGAAATAGCCGATATAGAAGGCGAACTGGACGAGGCCCGCCTGCGCGCGATTGAGGTCCAATGCCTTCTGGAATTGGCGGATCAGCAGGTCGTTGAAATTATTGGCGACCGCCCAGAGGAAGAACAGGCTGACCACCACCGCGAAGCCGGCGGCATAGCCCGGCGTCACGAAGCGCCGCCCGGTCCCGGTATCGGCGGCGGCGGGCGGGGCGGCGGGGGGCATCATGGATGGTCGCTCAGGGCGAAGATCGGCGTCATCGGCGTCCAGCGGCTGCCGTCCGGCGCGGCTGGCAGCGCGCGTTGGAACCGGCCCATCCGCGCCTCCCATGCCGCGACCTCCGGATCGGCGGCGTCGGCATTCGCCTTGGCCGCGGGATCGAAATCGGGGGCGACGGTCATCGTCATTACGAGGCGCGTACCGGTGCGGAAAATCTCCATCTGCTGAACCCCCGAAGCGCGGATCGCGGCCAGCACGGGCGCGGGCACGTTGCCGGGCTGGTGCCAGCGTTCATACTCCGCGATTGCCGCCGCATCGTCGACCAGGTCAAGGGTCAGGACGCGGATCATGCGTTCGACCAGCCGCCGTCGATCACATGGACCGCGCCGGTGGTGTAGGACGATGCGTCGGAGGCGAGGTACAGCGCCAGCTCGGCAATCTCCTCGGCACGGCCCAGCCGCCCCATCGGCTGGCGCGCGGTAAACGCGGCGCGGGCGGCCTCCGCATCGCCGGTCGCGGCCATGCGTTCTTCGAGCGAGGGCGACTGGACCGTGCCGGGGCAGATCGCGTTGCAGCGGATACCAGACCCCACGAAATCGAGCGCGACCGATTTGGTGAGGCCGATCACCGCCGCCTTCGACGCGGTATAGACGAAGCGGTTCGGCACCGCGATCACATGGCTGGCGACCGAGGACATGTTGACGATCGATCCGCCGCCGTTCGCGATCATCGCCGGCAGCAGCGCGCGGATCAGGCGAAATTGCGAGCGGACGTTCAGGTCGAAGCTGAAGTCCCAATCGACTTCCTCGGTCGTCAGGATCGTGCCGGCATGGACGAAGCCCGCGCAGTTGAACAGGATGTCGACCGCGCCGACCTGCCCGGCAAAGTCCTTGATCGCCTGGCCGTCCATCAGATCGACGGCATGCGCCTCGCAGCCCTCCAGCGTCGCCAGCGCGTCGGCGTTGATGTCCAGTGCGAGGACGCGGGCGCCTTCGCGAGCGAACAGTTCGGCGGCGGCGCGGCCGATGCCCTGCGCCGCGGCGGTGACGATGGCGGTCTTGCCAGACAGGCGGGTCATGCGGTCTCCGTAGGGATGGGGGCGTCGGCGCGGATCAGGCCGGCGTCGATCAGGTCGGTCCATAGCGCGGGCGGCAGCGGCATTGTCGCCAGCGTCGTCGCCTGCGCCACCTCGTCCGCGTCCGCCATGCCGGGGATCACCGCGGTCACGACCGGATGCGCCATCGGGAATTGCAGCGCGGCGGCGGCCATCGGGACCGCATGGCGCGCACAGATCGCGGCGATGGCGTCGACCCGGCGGGTGACGTCGGCGGGCGGCGCCTCGTAATTGTAGCGCGCATCCGGCCCGGCGCCCGAGGCGAGGATACCCGAATTATAGGGGCCGCCGACGATCACCTGCACGCCCTTGGCCGCGCAGCGTGGGAGCAGCGTGTCGAGCGCGGCCTGTTCGAGCAGCGTGTAGCGCCCGGCCAGCAGGATGACGTCCAGTTCGATCCGGTCGAGCAGTTCCTCGCACACCGCGATCTCGTTCACGCCGATGCCGATCGCGCCGACCACACCCGCATCGCGCAGGCTGCGCATCGCCGGATAGCCGCCGTCGAGAAAGGTCGCCATCTGCGCCGGGGCGTCCGCGCCATGGGTCAGCGCGCCCAGATCATGCGCCAGCAACAGGTCGATCCGGTCGCGGCGCAGCCGGTCGCGGCTGGCGTCGAACGAGGAGAGCACGCCGGCGCGCGAATAGTCGAACGCGCTTTCGACCGGTTCGGGGGAGACGAACCCCTGTCGCTCGGCGGACAGGTCGCGGTCGGGGGCCGGGCGCAACACCCGGCCGACCTTGGTCGAAACGAACGCCTGCCCATCGGGATCGAGCGCGGCCAGCGCCCCGCCCAGCCGCCGTTCGGACAGGCCGAAGCCGTAATGCGGCGCGGTATCGAAGCAGCGAATGCCCCGATCCCAGGCGGCGTCGATCGTGGCACGGGCGGCGTCATCACCGACCGGCCGATACAGGTTCCCGATCGCGGCCCCGCCAAAACCCAGCTTGGCGGGGACCAGCCCGTGCATCATCACCTATCCTCTCTCCGCATATATTCGCGAAGAAATTTCACCTGTCAAAACGATTTGGATCAGTAGACGACGACCGAGCGGATGCTCTCCCCGGCGTGCATCAGGTCGAACCCCTTGTTGATATCCTCCAGCTCAAGGACATGGGTGATCATCGGGTCGATCTCGATCTTGCCGTTCATATACCAGTCGACGATCTTCGGCACGTCGGTCCGGCCCTTGGCTCCGCCGAACGCGGTGCCGCGCCAGTTGCGTCCCGTCACCAGCTGGAAGGGGCGGGTGGCGATTTCCTTGCCCGCTTCGGCCACGCCGATGATGATGCTGGTGCCCCAGCCACGATGGCACGCCTCCAACGCCTGGCGCATGACGTCGGTATTGCCGGTGCAATCGAACGTATAGTCCGCCCCACCATCGGTCAGCGCGACGAGGTGCTGGACGAGGTCGCCGGATACGTCCTTCGGGTTCACGAAATGGGTCATGCCGAAGCGACGGCCCCATTCCTCGCGGTCGGGGTTGATGTCGACGCCGACGATCATGTTCGCGCCGGCCATCTTCGCGCCCTGCAGCACGTTCAGCCCGATACCGCCCAGGCCGAAGACGATGATATTGTCGCCCGGTGCGACCTTGGCGGTGTTGACCACCGCGCCGACGCCGGTGGTGACGCCGCAGCCGACATAGCAGCTGGTCTGGAACGGCGCGTCCTCGCGGATCTTCGCGACCGCGATCTCGGGCAGGACGGTGAAGTTCGAGAAGGTCGAGCAGCCCATATAATGGTAGATCGGCTGCCCCTTGTAGCTGAAGCGGGTCGTGCCGTCGGGCATCAGCCCCTTGCCCTGCGTCGCGCGGATTGCGGTGCACAGGTTGGTCTTGCCCGACAGGCACGACTTACACTGGCGGCATTCGGGGGTGTAGAGTGGAATGACGTGGTCGCCGACCGAGACACTGGTCACGCCGGCGCCGACTTCGCGAACGATGCCCGCGCCCTCATGGCCCAGCACGCTGGGGAAGATGCCTTCCGAATCCAGCCCGTCGAGCGTGTAGGCGTCGGTATGGCAAATGCCGGTCGCCATGATCTCGATCAGTACCTCGCCGGGCTTCGGGCCTTCGAGGTCGAGCTCGACGATTTCGAGGGGGCGCTTCGCTTCGAAAGCGACGGCGGCGCGGGTCTTCATGGGGCGTCTCCTTATCGCGTGCGGCGTAGCGGGCGGGGATGGGTATCGGCAAGGGGCCGCCGGGGCTATCGTTCGCACGATCGGGCGGAAGGGAGGACAGATGCGCAGGATTTTCACGATCGCCATGCTGGTGCTGGGCGGATGTGCGACGGGGGACGGCGGGGTGCCGATGACCGCGATCTATTCGCCGCCGGTCCGGCCGGGCGGTACGGGGCAGATGATGTTCCTGCCGACGGGCAAGCCGCTGGCGCTGCCGATCGAGGCGTTGCCGCACGCATCGGCATTCGTCGGTGGCAAGGGCGTGTTCGGCGGCGAACCCGTGCTGGCCGATGCCGCAACGTGCCGGGCGCGGCTGACCGCCATCGCGACGCGGGCGGCGCGGCGTTATCCGGCGGCGAGCGGGATCACGATGATGCGGGAGGATGAACTGACGATCCTTGGCCCCTGGACGCAGCCGATGCGGGTGTTGCGGTTCCGTTGCGAGGGTGAGCGGATGGTGCGCGAGGACGGCATGGTCGTGCCGCATGCCCAGATGCCGTCGCCGCCACCGGTCGCCATCCGGCGATGAAGCACGGCTGGGTTCTGCTGGCGGCGGCGCTCTCGGGGTGTGCCGGCGGCGACTATCGGCCGGTCAGCGATGCGGCGGTCAAGATCGGCGCGCCGTACCGGGTGCGGGGGACGACCTATGTCCCGGCGGTCGATCCGAGCTACGACATGCTGGGGCTGGCCAGCTGGTATGGCAGCGAGTCGGGCAGGCGGACGGCCAATGGCGAGCGGTTCCGGCCGGGCGGGGTGAGCGCGGCGCACACCACGCTGCCGCTGCCGAGCTATGTCGAGGTGACCGCGCTCGACACCGGGCGGCGGATATTGGTGCGAGTCAACGATCGCGGGCCGTTTGCCGGGCGGCGGCGAATCCTCGACCTGTCGAAGGGTGCCGCCGAGGCGCTGGGCGCGCGCGGGCAGGGTGTAGTCCCGGTTCGCGTGCGGGTGGTGTCGCCCAGCGAGCGCGACCGGGCACGGCTGCGCCGGGGCAAGGCGGCGCGCGAATTGCCGCCGGTGGACGAGGCGACGCGGGCCAATTTGCGGGCGCAGCTGCGGGCGAGCGGGCTGTAGCGGCGGTCCAAAGTTCACTAAGTTCACACTAGTGACGTAGTTGCGTGGCGTTCGGTTCGGGGGCGGGGTCTGCTGACCGGCAGGCCGCGGCGTGGGTCAAAGTTCACTAAGTTCACACTCGCCGCGTTTTCGTCGCGTGTTCGCATCAGGCGCGCCGGAGCGACAGGCGGGCGATGCTCCAGGTCGGGACGCGCACCGCGAACATCGTCGTCACCCCGGGCTCGATCCGGGGTCCCGCTGATCCCGCTGCCGTTGGAGAGAAGCGGGACCCCGGGTCGAGCCCAGGGTGACGGGAGGTAGTGCCGAATTGCCGACCGTATCGGCTTCGGTTGTATGGCGGCGATGTCAAAGAGCGTCGGGTAGACGAGCCCGGTGCGATCGTGTCGTGCCGGCGCGTTGTAGGAAAGTGGTTATTGGGCCTGCATGCCGGCCAGCCTTTTGTCCTGTTCGGCCTGTACCGGGACGCCGAGCGCGGTGCGCAGACGCAGAAAGGGCGGCCTCTTGCGGGGCCGCCCTTTTTTTCTGCCAGCGCCATGGGCGAAGCCGGCTTCGAGGTCGACCATGCCCCCGGCATGGTCTGCGGAATGCGGGGCATTCCGCACCTCGAAACCCGTCGGTCGGGGCCTCGGCCCCGCCGGCCGGTCGCGCTGAGGTGGTGCCTTGGTCCAGCTTTGCTGGACCTTGGCTCAGCGCGACGTCAGCGCGAGTAGAATTCCACCACCAGGTTCGGTTCCATCTTCACCGGATAGGGCACTTCGTCCAGCGTCGGAACGCGGGTGAAGGTGACCTTGGTGCCGTCGGTGCCGATGTACTCGGGCACGTCACGCTCGGCGAGGGTCTGCGCTTCGAGGACCAGCGCCATTTCCTGCGCCTTGGTGCCCAGCGAGATTTCGTCGCCGACATAGCAGCGGCGCGACGCGATGTTGCACTTCACGCCGTTGACGCGGACGTGGCCGTGGCTGACCAGCTGGCGCGCGGCGAACACGGTCGGCGCGAACTTCGCACGGTACACGATCATGTCGAGGCGCTGTTCGAGCAGGCCGATCAGGTTCTGACCGGTGTCGCCCTTCATGCGCGACGCTTCTTCATAGGTGCGCTTGAACTGCTTTTCGGTGACGTCGCCGTAATAGCCCTTCAGCTTCTGCTTCGCGCGCAGCTGGATGCCGAAGTCCGACATCTTGCCCTTGCGACGCTGACCGTGCTGGCCGGGGCCATATTCACGCTTGTTCACCGGGCTCTTGGGACGACCCCAGATATTCTCGCCAAGGCGGCGATCGAGCTTGTACTTGGCGCTGGAGCGCTTCGACATGGGTATTTCCAATGCAATCTGGTATGACGTTTGACCGTCCGGGGACGATCGCGGCTCCCGGTCTTCGCCTCCGACCTGGGTCGGGGCCACCGCTTCACCGGGAATGCGGGGCCGAATTGCGAAGCGGCGCGGTTAGCCGGGTGCGTGCAAGGAGTCAAGCTGGACAGGGCGGGCGTGGCACGCCACAGCATTCGGCCATGACGATCCTTCCCGGCCCCCAGTGCACCACCATGACCGAAGTCCGCGCCGGCGTGGACGCCCTCGACCGCGAACTGGTCGCGCTGCTGGCCCGGCGCTTTGCCTATATGGACGCGGCGGCGCGGATCAAGCCGGGGCGCGAGGCGGTGCGGGACGAGGGGCGCAAGGCTGAGGTCATTGCGAACGCGCGGGCGGCGGCGGTCGCGATGGGCGTGCCGGAGGATGTCGTGGCGGAGCTGTGGGAGCGGCTGGTCGAGGGGTCGATCGCGTATGAGTTGGCGCGGTTCGACGCTATGCGGGGGTAGGTCCTTTCCCATTCCCTACTCCGTTTGCTTCGAGCGCAGGTTCGAGCCTGTCGAGAACCGTAGTCGAGAAGGGGGTGCCCCAAGCGGCGCGTTCTCGACGGACGCTTCTCGACAAGCTCGAACCTGCTCGAACCGAACGGATTTCGAGTATTATCGCCGCCGTTTCGCCCCATCCAGCGCCGACAGCACCCCGCGCATCGTCCGCACTTCCTGCGACGTCCAGCCGGCCTTCGTCAGCAGCGTCCTGAGCGTCCGGCGCGAGGTCGCCGCGCGTTCGGGGGGATAGAAGAAGCGCGCGGCTTCCAGCATGTCGTCGAGCTGGCCGATCATGCCCTCCAACTCCTGGTGCGGGGCGGGGGCGCCCAGGTCGACGGTCGGCGGGCTGGCCAGCCCTTCGCCCTTCGACCATTCGTACGCGACGAGGATCACCGCCTGGGCGAGGTTGAGCGAGCCGAATTCGGGGTTGATCGGTACGGTCAGGATGGTGCGGGCCAGCGCGACGTCGTCGGTTTCGAGGCCGGAGCGTTCGGGGCCGAACAGGATCGCCGAGCGGCCCGGTTCGGCGCGGATCGCCTGCGCGGCGGCTTCTGGGGTGACGACCGGCTTGGTGATGCCGCGCTTGCGGACGGTGGTGGCGTAGACATGCGCGCAGTCGGCGACCGCTTCGGCGACGGTGTCGTAGACGGTGGCGTCACGCAGCACCTGGTCGGCGCCGCTGGCGGCGGGGCCGGCTTCGGGATTGGGCCAGCCGTCGCGCGGGGCGACGAGGCGCATTTCGACGAGGCCGAAGTTCAGCATGGCGCGCGCGGCCTTGCCGATATTCTGGCCGAGTTGCGGGCGGACGAGGACGATGACGGGTGGCTTCCCGACATCTTCGGCTTTCTCGCCGTTTGTCCTGAGTAGGGGCTGAGCCTGTCGAAGACCCGTATCGAAGGACTTGCGGGCAAGCGCGCTGACGGTAGCCCAATCGGCACCTATCAGCGCTTTTTTCTTCGCACGCGACCATCCCTTCAGGCGGGTTTCGGCGGCGACTGCTTCCTCGCGCGTGGGGAAGCTCTCGCTCCAGACCAGTTCGACGGGCAGCCGGCTGGCAGTAAAACCCGGAATTTCGCCGGACTGATGCTGTGCGATCCGCCGTTCCAGATCGTCCGTATGCCCGACATAATATTTTCCGTCGGCGCAATGGAGCATGTACGTGGCGAAACTCATGGCGGTCCTTCGATACGCGTCTTCGACTTCGCTCAGCCGCTACTCAGGACGAACGGTGGCGGGAAGGCTGATGTCCTACTGCCCGAACCGGATGGGGGGAAGGGGGTGCCCCAAGCGACCTACCCCTCTTCTCGACAGGCTCGAAGCTGCTCGAACTGAACGGAGTGGGCAGGGGCAGGGGCAGGG
>NZ_QQWV01000027.1:0-52015 GCF_003951715.1 Sphingomonas sp. ABOLH
TTGATGTTCCAAATATGCCAGGTGGAATAACCCAACACACTCAGCTCACTTCAAGGAGCCGGCTCTGCACATTACAATCTTGGTGGTTGTAACGAGACATACGAGCCAGCTTAAACTTTAAACGATCACAACGCACCTTGAATGCCCATGACCGCAAGCCGCCGCCCACATGTCCCTTCATCTACATCAACAATGTCAAAGAACATTCCTGCCTCAAACCTTTCGGTTGAAGCGCCAGCGAACCGGCGATAGGAGGACCGGAACAGAGGCGCCAATCAATTGATCGGCACCGCGTCCCGGCTAGAAAAGAGCAAACTCGCTATCCGCTTCTGCGAAGCGACCCGAAGGCCAGCGAGGCGACCGGCGGGAGAAGCGAAGAGCGTCTCGTCGTCCGGTGAAGCTGCTTATATGGGCGGCTTCGGAAGGCGTCAACAACGTTTTTGCAGTTTTTTCGGTTCCATGTCGTTTTCGATCGCTGGCGGCTGTCCGGCGGCCTCCGGCAAGTCGTTTCGAACGATACCTTCCCCCTCGCCTGTCGCCGCGCCATAAGGATGCACCCGCGCGCGACGAACGTGCGCCTGCATGAGAGGATTTGATCGTGTCCCCCGCCCCCGCCGCTGCACGCTCCGAAGACCGCCATTGGACCCGCGAGGCGATCCGGCGACTGGAGGCGGACTTTTGTCGCTCGGCGGATACGCATCTGATCCGGGTCGAACTGCCGGCGACGCCAGGGATCACCCTCTACCTGAAGGACGAATCGGTGCACCCGTCGGGGAGCCTGAAGCATCGGCTCGCGCGGTCGCTGATCCTCTACGGCCTGTGCAATGGCTGGATCGGGCGCGATACCGTGCTGGTGGAGGCGACGAGCGGATCGACGGCGGTGTCCGAAGCCTATTTCGCGCGCCTGCTCGGGCTGCGGTTCGTGGCGGTCGTGCCGCGCAGCATCGCCAGCGCCAAGATCGCCGCGATCCGCTTTCAGGGCGGTGAGGTGCATTTCGTGGATGATCCGCGCGAGGTCTATGCCGCTGCGCAGGACCTGGCCGATGCGCATGGCGGCCATTATCTCGACCAGTTCACCTATGCCGAGCGTGCGACCGACTGGCGCGGCAACAACAACATCGCCGAATCGATCTTCGCCCAGTTGGCGAAGGAGGATCATCCGGAGCCGAGCTGGATCGTGTGCGGTGCGGGCACCGGGGGCACCTCGGCGACGCTGGGCCGCTTCATCCGCTATGGACGGCACAGTACACGGCTGTGCGTGGCCGATCCGCAAGGCTCGGTCTTCCATCGCCACTTCGCCGATCCGTCGATTACTACTGTCGAGGGCGATTGTTCGGGGATCGAGGGGATCGGCCGGCCGCGGGTCGAGCCGTCCTTCGTGCCCAGCGTCATCGATCGGATGATTGCGGTGGACGACGCCGACAGTATCGGCGCGATGCGTGCACTCAGCCAGCGGCTTGGCCGCCCCGTCGGCGGATCGACGGGGACCAACATCGTCGCCTGCGCTGCGCTGATCGCCGAGATGGCGGCCGTCGGGGCCGAAGGATCGGTCGTCACCATCCTGTGCGATTCGGGGCTGCGCTACAGCGACACCTATTTCGATGACGACTGGCTGGCGGCGCGGGGGCTGGACTGGCGACCGGCGGCGGCGCGCTATACGGCGTTCCTGGGAGCGGCGGCTTGATCCCGCTCAGCATCACCGACCTCTTCACCATCGGCATCGGCCCGTCGAGTTCGCACACAGTCGGGCCGATGCGCGCGGCCCATGCCTTTGCGACGATGCTGGCCGAGGACGCGATCGTGCCGGAGCGCGTCTATTGCGACCTGTACGGATCGCTGTCGCTGACCGGGCGGGGCCATGCGACCGACATCGCAGTGCTGCTGGGGCTGTCGGGCGCAACACCGGAGGGTGTCGATCCGGACGCGGTGGCAGGAATCGTCGCAGAGATACGCGCCAACCACCGCCTCATTCTTGCTGGCAAGACCCCGCTCCCGTTCGATCCCGAGCGCGACATCGTGTTCCACCCCGGTTTCCTGCCCGGCCATCCCAACGCCATGGCGTGCACCGCAGTGCTCACCGATGGCAGCCGGATCACCCGCCGTTACTATTCGGTCGGCGGCGGCGCGATCCGGGGCGAGGGCGAGGCGCCGCCGCGGATCAACCTGACGCTTCCGCACGCCTTTGCGACCGGCAACGACCTGCTCGCGCTATGCGCCGACACCCGCCAGTCGATCGCCGAGATCGTCGCGGCGAACGAAAGCGCTTGGCGGCCGGAGGCAGAGACGCTGGAGTTCCTCGACGCGGTGCGCGCGGCGATGCTGGGGTCGATCGACCGGGGCTGCGCCGGCAGCGGCGAACTGCCCGGCGGGTTGAAGGTCCAGCGCCGCGCGCGGGCGATCCGCGAAAAGCTGCTGGAGCGTGGCCCGCGTACCGATCCCAGCGTCGTGTTCGAATGGGTCAGCCTGTGGGCGCTGGCGGTGAACGAGGAGAATGCAGCGGGCGGGCGCGTGGTCACCGCCCCGACCAACGGCGCGGCGGGGGTAATCCCGGCGGTGCTCAAATATTACGAGACCTTCGTCCATGGATCGACGCGTGCGGGCGCGCAGGCACTGCTGATGACCGCTGCTGCCATCGGCTTTCTCTACAAGCAGAACGCGTCGATCTCGGCGGCCGAGATGGGGTGCCAGGGCGAGGTCGGCGTCGCCTGTTCGATGGCGGCCGCAGGGCTTGCCGCAGCGCTGGGCGCGACGCCGGCGCAGGTGGAGAATGCCGCCGAGATCGGCATGGAGCACAATCTCGGCCTCACCTGCGACCCGATCGGCGGGCTGGTGCAGATCCCCTGTATCGAGCGCAACACGATGGGCGCGATCAAGGCGATCAACGCCGCCTATCTGGCGCTGCACGGCGACGGCCGCCACATCGTCAGCCTCGATCAGGTCATCGAAACGATGCGCCAGACGGGTGAGGACATGAAAAGCCAGTATAAGGAAACCAGCCAGGGCGGCCTGGCGGTCAACGTCGTCGAATGCTGAAGGAACCCGGATTGTCTGCACTGCCCGATTTCGCCGCGATCACGCCCGACACGATCGTCCCGACGCTCGACGCCCTGCTGGCCGAGCGCGATGCAGCGGCCGACGCCGCCAAGGCCGCCGAGCCGAGCTTTGCCGCCACCTGGTTGCCGGTTGAGCAGGCCGATGTGGCGCTCGACAATTTCTGGTCGAGCGTGTGGCACCTGCATGCGGTCGCCGACACGCCGGAGCTGCGCGCGGCGCATGCGGCGGGACAGGCGGTGCTGACCGAGCGGGGCATCGCCGCGCAGCAGGACCGCGCGATGTTCGACACGCTGCGGTCGCTGGCGGTGACGCCGGACTTCGCCCAGCTGGACGACGCCGACCGGGTCGCGGTCGAACGGTCGATCCGCGACCGGACGCTGGCCGGGGTCGCGCTGGACGACACCGCGCGCGAGCGGTTCAAGGAAGTCGCGACCGAGCTGTCGGCGTTGCAGACCGCATTCGCCAGCGCGGTGCTGGACGCGACCGATGCGTGGACGCTGCACGTGACCGAAGAGGCGCGGCTGGCCGGGCTGTCGGAGGCGGACCGGGCGATGATGGCCGCCGCCGCCGAAGCACGCGGGCTGACCGGATGGGTGGTCACACTACAACAGCCGAGCGTCGTCGCGGTGCTGACCTTTGCCGAGGATCGGAGCCTACGCGCCGAGGTCTATCGCGCCTATGGCACGCGGGCGTCGGATCAGGGGCCCGATGCGGGCAAGTTCGACAATGGTCCGCGCATCCGCCGCATCCTCGAGCTGCGCCACGAAGCGGCGCGGCTGCTGGGCTTTCCCGATTCCGTAGCCCGGTCGCTCAGCACCAAGATGGCGCCGGACGTGGGCGAGGTGCTGGCGTTCCTTCGCGACCTGGCGCAGCGGGCACGGCCGCATGCCGAGGCGGAGATTGCCGAACTGCGTGCCTTTGCCGCCGAGCATCTGGGGATCGACGACCTGCAACCCTGGGATATCGGCTTTGTCGGCGACCGGTTGAAGCGGCATGCCCATGCGATCGACCAGTCGGTGGTGAAGCAGTATTTCCCGGTCGACCGGGTGCTGGCCGGATGGCGCGCGTTGCTGGGGCAGCTGTTCGGGCTGACGCTGACCGCGCGGCCCGACGTCACGACCTACCACCCCGATGCGCGCTATTACGACGTGGCGGACGAGGGCGGCGTGTTCGCCGGGCTGTACCTCGACCTGCATGCGCGACCGGGCAAGAAGGGCGGCGCGTGGATGGCCCCTGCCCGCCCCTATCTGACCGATGCCAGCCTGCCGGTCGCGTACATGGTCTGCAACTTCGCGCCGACCGGCGGGGCCACGCCGCTGCTGAGCCATGACGACGTGACGACGTTGCTGCACGAGACGGGGCATTGCCTGCACCACCTGTTCACCCGTGTGCCGCGCCCGGACATTGCCGGCACGACCGGGTTCGAATGGGATGCGGTGGAGCTGCCGAGCCAGTTGATGGAGGACTTCGCATGGGAGCCCTCCGTGCTGGCCGCCATGTCGGACCATGTCGAGACGGGCGAGCCGTTGCCGCGCGACCTGTTCGAGCGGATGCTGGCGGCGCGGCGGTTCCAGTCGGGCATGTTCCTGGTCCGGCAGATCGAGTTCGCGATGTTCGACCTGTTGCTGCATCTGGGCACCCAGGGCGACGACCCGATGGCGGTGATCGAGGCGGTGCGCGACGAAGTGGCGGTGGTGCGGCCGCCGGCATGGCACCGTTTCCCCAACAGCTTCGCCCACATCTTCGCCGGGGGCTATGCGGCGGGCTATTACAGCTACCTTTGGGCGGAGTTGCTGGCGGCGGACGGCTTTGCCGCGTTCGTCGAGGCGGGGACCGTGGACCGGGCGACCGGCGACCGGCTGCGCGAGACGGTGCTGAGCCAAGGGGCGGTGCGGCCGGCGATCGAGCTGTTCCGCGCGTTCCGGGGGCGCGATCCCGATCCGGCGGCGATGCTGGCGCGGCATGGGCTGGTGTGAGGCGGAAGTTGACGAAGGTTGCGGGATTCGAATGTTTGCGCGAGCCTGTCGGCATTGACCGCCAAGTCATAGTGAGTTGATTTAGCCTGCTTTTTTTTCGGTGACCGAAGGTGGCGCAGTGTCACCTTTGCCGGCGGAAGTTTGCACGATGTCGCGTTCGGCGTGGTTTTGCGACAGGCGGAGAAGCGGGACCCCGGATCAAGTCCGGGGTTACGCATTCTGCCGGGCTTTGCGGTAGCGAGCGATCACGATGGGAAAGAGCGGTCGCCATCCTGACCGCCCGTCACCGTGTAGGAAAGGCGTTTCACCCGCCCGCGAACACCGCGCGTTTCGCGGCGGCGATGGCACGGCCCAGCGCGGGGAGCGGCACGTCGGTCAGGGTGATGCGCAGGGTGCGGTCACCGGCCGGCGTGACCTCTGCGTGGCCCTCGGGCAGGGCGATCTCCACGGGGCCGCCGGGGTTGAAATCCGGGCGATGGGCGATGGTGACCGTGATCGGCGCGGCGGGATCGGGTAGCGCGCCTTCGCGCCGCAGGGCTGAGGGAGCGCGGCCGAAGGCGGACTGGAACGCCTCGTTGAAGCGGCGCACGCTGCCATAGCCGGCGGCGAAGGCGATGTCGGTCAGCGGCAGGCGGGTATCGTGGACGAGATGCTTGGCGAGGTGCAGCCGCCGCGTCGCCTCGATCGCGAGCGGGGTGAGACCCAGATGTTCGACGAACAGCCGGCGCAGATGGCGGTCGGTCATCCCCAGCCGCTCGGCAAGCATCGCGACGCCGCCCTCCGCCAGTGCCCCGTCGTCGATCAGGCGCAGCGCGCGGTGGATCGAAGCGAGCGTGCCGGCCCAGGCCGGGCTGTCGGGTGCGGTTTCGGGGCGACAGCGCAGGCAGGGGCGATAGCCCGCCGCCTGCGCCGCCGCCGCGCTGGCGTGGAAGGTGACGTTGGCGCGGTCGGGCGTGCGCGCCGGACAGACCGGGCGGCAATAAATGCGGGTGGTGTGCACCGCAGTGAAGAACAGCCCGTCCATCGCCGGGTCGCGCCGCTGGATCGCGGCATAGCATTGGTCGGGGTCGAGCATGGGTGTGACCTTATCGACGGCACGGCTTGCGACTAGCGAAAATCGGACATGGGCGTGGCGTCATGTCCGTTTTCCGCTGGCAGTCGATCCGGTGCGCAGCCAGATTGCCAGGCATGATGATGCTGTATCAGGAACTGCTCCCCAGCCCGGTGGGGACGATCACCATCCTGACCGATGGCGACGGGGTGCTGCGCGTGCTGGAATTCGAGGATTTCGGTGCGCGGATGGAGCGGCTGTTGCGGCTGCACTACGGGCCGGGCGGCTGGCAGGTCGTGCCGGCGACACGGACCAGCGACGCGATGCGGGCGATGACCGCCTATTTCGCGGGCGACGTAACGGCGATCGACGGGCTGCCGACCGCGACCGGGGGAACCGCGTTCCAGCGTTCGGTGTGGGCTGCGCTGCGCTCTGTCGAGGCGGGAAGGACGGTCGCCTATGCCGACATCGCCGCCGCGATCGATCGGCCGGGCGCGGTGCGGGCCGTGGGCCTCGCCAACGGATCGAACCCGATCGCGATCGTCGTGCCGTGCCACCGGATCATCGGTCGGTCGGGGGCGCTGACCGGCTATGGCGGCGGGCTGGAGCGCAAGCGGTGGTTGCTGGCGCATGAGGGGGTCGGGTTGGTTTAATTGGGTTCACGCGGAGGCGCGAGGAAGGGAAGAGTGATGTTTCGCGCAGAGGCGCAGAGGACGCAGAGGGGTTGCGTCCCGCGCGGTCGGTGCGCGACCGGAAGACCGTAGCGCCCTTTGCAACGGGAAATGAAGCCGCTGGCGCGGATGAGGCTGCATCAAGCACAACCTCTCCGCGCCCTCTGCGCCTCTGCGCGACAATCTACCTTCCCTTCTTCGCGCCCTTCGCGTGAACCAATCTTCTTTAGACCAACGCCGCGCTCACATCTCCACCCGGTGCCAACAAGGCATAGGCCCTCTCGACCGCCGCGACGAACTCCGCGTCCTCGCCCAGGTCGCCAATAACATCGCGCATTGTCAGCAACGCCGCTGGCTCCCCTGCCCGCGCCAGCAGCGCATCGGCGCGGGGGTCGACGAGTTTTTCGCCGCTGGCCTTGCGTCGTTCGAGGAAGCGGAACCATGCGGCGATCGGCACCGCCAGCCGCTCGACCGAACGCCCGGCCGCCCGCGCGTCGCGGATCGTGTCGCATAGCCGATAGGGCAGCTTTTGCGATCCGTCCCACGCGATCTGCGCCAGCTGGTGCGCGATCGCCGGGTTGGCGAAGCGCGCCAACACCGCATCGATATAGGCCGACAGGTCCATTTCGGCAGGCGGCGTGATCGACGGCGCGATATCCTGCCGCATCAGCCGTTCGGCGAACGCCGCGAGCGGGGCGCAGGCCATCGCGTCGCGCACCGTCGTCAGGCCCAACAGGATGCCGAGATAGGCGAGCGACGAATGCGCGCCGTTCAGCAGGCGGAGCTTGGCGTTTTCGAACCCGCGCACATCGCGGGTGAATTTTGCGCCGGCAAGATCGAAGGGCGGGCGGTCGCCGGCGAAATCGTCCTCGATCACCCATTGCGCAAAGCCTTCGCGCTGGATCGGCCATGCATCCTCCAGCCCGGTGGCGGCAAGGACCGATGCCCTGAGGGCGTCGTCGGTGGCAGGCGTGATCGAATCGACCATGGTCGAGGGGAAGCGGACGTTGTCGTCGATCCACCTCGCCAGATCGGGATCGCGCGCGGCGGCGAGATCGCGGACCGAGCGGCGGAAGCGATGGCCGTTGTCCGCGAGATTGTCGCACGACAGCAGCGTGATCGCGCCGCCGCCCGCCGCCCGGCGCGCCGCCAAGCCGGCGACCAGCCAGCCGGACAGGGTCGACGGCTCCGCGCCGGTTAGTTCGCGGACGATGGCGGGATGCTCCATGTCGAGGGCGCCGCTGCAGTCGAGGTGATAGCCCTTCTCCGTCACGGTGGTCGTCACCATCCGCGTGGACGCCGCGGCGATGCGCGACAGGATCGCGTCGCGGCGCTGCGCCGTCAACAATTCGGTGATCGAGCCGATGACGCGGTGCCGCGTCTCCGCGCCTAGCAACGCCAGCGTATAGAGGCCGTCCTGCGGCGCCAGCGCATCGGCGACCCCGGTCGAGTTGAGCGCGACCGCGCTGATCGCCCAGCGCGGGTCCCGCCGCAAGATGCTGTCCACATAGGCCGCCTGATGCGCGCGATGGAACGCGCCGGGGCCGATATGGACGATGCCCGGCGTCAGCGCGCTCCGGTCGTAATCGGGGCGGGCTATGGCGGCCGGCAGATGGCCAAGCGTCGCGTCGGACAGCCTCACAGCTTGTACGCCTGCTTGACGAGGCCATAGGCCAGGTCGTGGGCGACGGCGTGCGCATCCTCCTCGTCCAGCCGATGTTCGGCCACCAGTCGGGCGAGGAAGGCGCAATCGACGCGGCGGGCGACGTCGTGGCGCGCCGGGATCGACAGGAAGGCGCGGGTATCGTCGTTGAACCCGACGGTGTTGTAGAAGCCGGCCGTCTCGGTCGTCATCTCGCGGAAGCGGCGCATCCCCTCCGGCGAATCGTGGAACCACCATGCCGGGCCGAGCTTCAGGCAGGGATAATGGCCCGCCAGCGGCGCCAGTTCGCGGGCATAGGTCGATTCATCGAGCGTGAAGAGGATGACGGTCAGTTCGGTCGAGGTGCCGACGACGTCGAGCATCGGCTTCAACGCCGCGACATAATCGGTGCGGGTCGGGATGTCGGCGCCCTTGTCGCGACCATAGGCGTCGAACAGGCCGCGATTGTGGTTGCGGAACGATCCGGGGTGAAGCTGCATCACCAGCCCGTCATCGATCGACATGCGCGCCATTTCGGTCAGCATCTGCGCGCGGAACAGTTCGGCATCGGTCGCATCCGCCGCGCCTGCGACGACCTTGGCGAACAGGGCTTCGGCCTCGGCGGGCGAGAGGTTGGCGGTACGCGCGGTCGGATGGCCATGGTCGGTCGAGGTGGCGCCGGCGGCGATGAAGTCCTGCCGCCGTTTGCGGTGGGCGTTCAGATAGCCGGTCCAGTTATGGACGTCCTCCCCCGTCAGTTCGGCGAATGTGGCGAGCGCTCCGCGAAAGGCTTCGTGTTCGCAGTCGATCACCGCATCGGGGCGATAGGCGGTGACGACCCGCCCGCCCCAGCCGCTTTCCCGTATCGCGCGGTGATGGTCGAGCGGGTCGTCGGCGCCTTCCGTCGTCGCGATCAGTTCGATGCCGAACCGGTCGAACAGCGCGCGCGGGCGATAGGCGTCGGTCGCGAGCAGTTCGCCGATCCGGTCGTAATAGTCGTCGGCATTGGCGGCGGTCAGTGCTTCGGTGAACCCGAAGACCGCGCCGAACACATGGTCGAGCCACAGCCGCGACGGGGTGCCGCGGAACAGATGCTGGTGGGCGGCGAACACCCGCCATGCCTTGCGCGGATCGGCGACGATCGTCCCGTCGCGACGCGGGACGGCGAGGTCGTCGAGCGCGATCCCCTGGCTGTAGAGCATGCGGAACAGATAATGGTCGGGCGACAGCAGCAGCTCGGTCGCGTTGGTCCATGGGCGGTTCGTCGCGAACCAGGCCGGGTCGGTATGGCCGTGCGGGCTGACGATCGGCAGGTCGCGGACGGCGGCATAGAGGCTGCGGACGATGCCGCGCGTCGTCGGATCGGCCGGGAACAGGCGGTCGGGGTTCAGCAGCAGCGCGGGCATTTCAGTCTCCTTGCGCCTTCGATGCGACATTGTGCCAGCGCTGGCAACGGTCTATTTAGCCGCAATGGCTGACCCAAATCCTGCCCGCGCCGTCCGGGTCGATCGCGACGACGACGTCGCCCTGCTGCTCGATCCGGTGGCGGCGGGGGGCGCGGTGCGGTTCGACGATGCGACCGTGGTGGCGCGGGAGGACATTGCCCAGGGGCACAAGATCGCGGTGCGGGCGGTGGCTGCGGGCGCTCCGGTGCGGCGCTATCGCGCGGCGTTCGGGGTGGCGACGCGGGACATTGCGGCGGGCGAGCATGTCCATGTCCACAATGTCCGGACGGCGCTGTCGGGCGAGGATGCCTATCGCTACGTCCCTGCCCTGCCGCCCCAGGCCGAACGTCGCGCGGAGCCGGGCTTTGCCGGCTATGTCCGTGCCGATGGCAGCGTGGGTACGCGCAACGAAATCTGGGTGCTGCCGACGGTCGGCTGTGTCGGGCGGCTGGGCGAGCGGATCGCAGGCTTGGCGGGGCCGCGCCATACCGGGCGGGTCGACGGGGTGCATGCGTTCAACCATCCGTTCGGCTGTTCGCAGCTGGGCGACGACCTGAACCGGACGGGCGCGATCCTCGCGGCGCTGGCGTGCAATCCCAATGCCGGGGGCGTGGTGCTGCTCGGCCTCGGGTGTGAATCGAACCAGCTGGATGCGATGCTCGCGCGACTGCCCGCCGATGTACTGGCGCGGGTGCGGACGGTGCGGGCGCAGGCGAGCGCCGACGAGTTTGCCGAAGCGATGGCGGCGGTCGACGAACTGGCCGAAGCGGCGACGGCGAAGCGGGTGCCGGTGCCGCTGTCGGCGCTGCGGCTGGGCGTGAAGTGCGGCGGGTCCGATTCGATGTCGGGGCTGACCGCCAACCCGCTAATCGGGCGGATGACCGACCGGGTGGCGGCGGCGGGCGGCACGGTGCTGATGACCGAAATCCCCGAGATTTTCGGGGCGGAACGGCTGCTGATGGCGCGCTGTGCCGATGAAGCCGTGTTCGACCGGCTGGTCGAGGTGACCAACCGGTTCAAGCGCTATTTCCTCGACCATGGCGAGCCGGTGTCGGAGAATCCCAGCCCCGGCAATATCGCGGGCGGGATCACCACGCTGGAGGAAAAGTCGCTGGGCGCGGTACAGAAGGGCGGCGTGGCGACCGTCACCGACGTGCTCGACTATGGCGAGCCGGTGCGGAAGGCCGGGCTGTCGGTGGTCGATGGGCCGGGCAACGATGCGGTGTCGACGACCGCGCTGGCGGCGGCGGGGGCGACGATCACGCTGTTTTCGACCGGGCGGGGCACGCCGCTGGGGTCGCCGGTGCCGACGATGAAGATCGCGACCAATCGTGATCTGGCGACGCGCAAGGGGGGGTGGATCGATTTCGACGCCAGCATCGCGCTGGACGAAGGGCAGGATGCGGCGGCGGATGCGTTGCTGGCGCGGATCGTGGCGGTGGCGTCGGGCGAGCCGGCGCGGAACGAGGCAAACGAGGAACGCGCGATTGGGATTTGGAAGTCGGGGGTTACGCTGTAGGCGGCTTGCCCGCCCAGCATCGCTGGCCCACTATTGCGCCATGTCGCGCCGCTGCCTGCCCCTGATCGCGCTGCCGGTCCTGTTTCTGGCCGGCTGTGACCCACCAGCGAAGCGCTATTCCGACGCCGAAATGAATTTTTTCGATGCTGCACTACCGGGCATGACCCCAGAATGCCGCAATAAGATGCAATTTGGCGGCATTGGCGCGATGCCTCAGGATACCGACGAGTGTTACAAGACGTCCTTGCCCCGACGCTGGCAGGGACTGTGGCGCAATTCGTTTGAAAGCCACGTGTTCTGCGAGACGCCAGCGACGCGATGCCAGATCGAACCGGATGCCGATCCGCAGCCGGTCTATACTTGGATCGAGTTCAAGGACCCCATTGATCCGCGCGTGAAGCAAGCGGCAGAGGGATTGTACCGGATCGATTTCATCGGTCGCAGGACCGTCATTCCCGGCAATTACGGCCATTTCGGGCTGGCTCGACATGCCATCGTTGTGGACCGGGTGTTGTTCATCGACCGGCAGGACCGACCGGCAACGTCCGAACCGACGTCAGACCGGCGAACGATCAACCAAGTGCAGTAAGTCCGTCGCGATACCGCTTCGCCTTCCCAACATACACCGCCGCCGACATCCGCAACCCGGCGAGTTGCTCGTCGGTCAGCGTCTTGACCGCGCGTGCCGGGGCGCCGACGATCAAGCTCTTGGGCGGAAAACTCTTGCCCTCGGTCACCAGCGCCCCTGCCCCGACCACGCAATCCTCGCCGATCACCGCGTGGTTCAGCACCGTTGCTCCCATGCCGATCAGCACGCGGTCGCCGATGGTGCAGCCGTGGAGCACCGCGCGGTGGCCGATGGTGCAGTCTTCGCCCAGCGTCAGCGGCGCGCCGGGGTCGCTGTGGAGGACTGCGCCGTCCTGCACGTTGCTGCGCGCGCCGATGACGATCGCGCCATTGTCGGCGCGGACCACGGCGCCGAACCAGATGCTGGCCCCCGCCCCCAGCCGCACCGCGCCGATCAGGTCGGCGGACGGCGCGACCCAGCTGTCGGAGGCAAGGTCGGGAGTGGCGTCGGCGAGGGCGTAGATCGGCATGGCGCGGAGGCTATCATCCCGCGACGACGGGGGCGAGTTTCGCGCGCAACAATTTGTCGAACCGGTCGAGCGGGCAGCGCTTCGCACAGCCGGGGATGGAGATCGGGCGATCGATCACCTTCGCAGTCCCCTTACGGATCGCGTCGAGCGGCTGCACCCGGTAGGAGACGGTGACATACGGTCCCCGCGCGTCCCACCTGCGGGTCAGCACGAGTGCGCCGCCGGGGGCCGCATCGTTCCGCGCGAAACCGGGCGCGTCGAGATCGACGCCGAGTGCCGCCGCCAGCGCGGTGACGTTGGTGTCGTGGCCGACCAGCACTTCGAGGCGCGGACCATTCGCGGCGGTGAGCGTCCGCAGCATATGGTCGCCGACCGGCCCGGTCTGATGCGCGGTCATATAGGGTGAGCGGGTGAAGACGTCGAACAGCGCGGCGTGGAGCGCGCCCAGCCGGCGGATCGTCGCGGCATCGGCGCGGCCGAAGCCGACGTCGCGCATCGGCATCCCCTCGGCATATTGCAGCAGGATCACCTGCGCGGTGCCCGACGTCGCGCGGATCGGCCCGGTAAAGTCGACGCCGCGTCCATCGGCGGAGGGTTTCAGCGTCGCCAGGCCCGGCGTCGAACAGCCCGCGGGCAGGCCGCAGCCGAGCACGCGGTCGAGTTCGCGGATCGTGGCGGCATGGCGGGCGGTCAGCGCGTTCACCCCGCCGGTATAGGCGGTGATCGCCGCGACGGCCTTCGTCGCGTCGAACGCGGTCGCGCCGGCGCGCAGCGGTTCGAACAGCGGGTCGGTCTTGCCCTCCGGGTTATGCTCGACAGTCAGGTTGCAGCCGGGAGCGAGCGCGTCGGCATAGGCGCGGCCGGTGGCGATGGTGCGCTCGGGCGTGTTGGTGTGGATGCGGACGGTGCCGGGCGCGGGGCAGCCGGCGCCATTCAGCCAGCGGCGGTCGTGGCGGGCGAGTTGGGCGATTGCCCGAGCACCGTGGGGGGTGAGGAATTCGGGGGCGACCGGCCATGTCGGCCACTGTCCGGCGACCTTCGTGTCGAGCGGCGCCTCCCCGGTGATCGGCGCGCGCACGCCGTGGCGCATCAGCATCACGACGCGCTCCACCCGGTCCTGCGCTGCGGCGGGTAGCGGGGTCAGCAGGGTTGCGGCGAGGAGCAGGAGGCGCATGATTCGTCCTTGTCTTCGTAAAGGGCCGTACCCCGCGCAGGCGGGGGTCCAGAGCGACAAACGGGATCGCTCTTGGCTCTGGACCCCCGCCTGCGCGGGGGTACGGTCGTTTACTTCTTCGTCACCCCGGACTTGATCCGGGGTCTCGCTGTTGCGCAACGGCGGAAGAAGAAGCGGGACCCCGGGTCAAGCCCGGGGTGACGTCAGGGGTAGGCGTCACGACGCGGCATACGGACGCGGGCGGCGACGCTGACGCCGCCCACCCCCTCACATCTTCATCGTCAGGCTGAACTGGAACACCCGGCCGGTCTTCAGATAGCCGCCGTTGCGGTCGTTGGAGATATATTTCTCCGTCTTCCCCACGGTCGCCCAATAGGTGTGCTGGTCGAGCAGGTTGCGCGCCGACACGCCGATTTCGAGATTGTCGGTGACTTCGTACGCGGCACCGAAGTTCAGCTCGCCGACCGGCTGGACATAGATGTCCGGCTGGCTGTCCTGCACCGCCGCCAGGAACTTGCCGGTATAGTTGTACCACAGGTTCGTGCGGAACCCGCCGCCGGCATAGAAGACCTCCGCATTATAGATCAGGTCCGGTGCCTGCGGCAGCGTGCTGGTGCGGGTGGTGCGCACGCCGTTCAGCGGGATGACGTAGTTCGCCTCGGTCTTCTGGTAGGTGATGTTGCCGCCCACGCCGAAATTGCCGAGGAACGCGCTGTCGACCATGTCGCCGACGGTGAAGCGGCCCGATGCCTCGACGCCCTTCGCCGTGCCGCCGCCGCCGTTGATCGGGCGGGTATAGGTGATGCCGTCGATCGTCTCGCCCGCGGTCCGGGTCGCGGTGGTGACGACGAAGTTCGACAGGTCTTTGTAATAGGCGGCAAGCTGGACGTAGCGGCCGACGCCCATCTGGACATCGACGCCCGCGTCATAGCTCCATGCCTGCACCGGCTTCAGGTCCGGGTTGGGCTGGCTGATCGCGGTGATCGCGTTGCCCCGTGCCGCGTCGCGGGTGATCCGGGTCGGGCCGGCCAGCAGGTCGAACGCCGGGCGGGCATAGCTCGAACGGGCCGAGGCGCGGACGGTCAGGTTGCCGTTCGGCTTCCACGCCGCCAGCACGCTCGGGTCGACATGGTCGTAATCGCGACCGGCATTGACGAAGCGCGCGCCGTCGCTGTCGCTCAGATAATAGCGCGCGGTGAAGCTGTTATCCTCGTACCGGATGCCCGGCATCACTTCGAGATTGCCGAAGGTCAGCGTGGCGGTGCCGTACAGCGCCTTGCGCCGTTCGCTGCCGTCGAGCAGCCCCTGGTTGATCGTCGCCTGCGCGATGACCATCGGATCGACGAACCCGCGCACCTGCGCATCGAGCTGCGCCCGCGACAGCACCTTGAGCGGGCGTGCCGGATAATAATCGAGGAAGTCCTTCAGGACATAGCCCAGATACTGGTTGATCGACGGCCCCTGCACCGTGCCGTTCTGCAGCGGCGTGAGGAAGCGATAGCGGGTATTGTCGGGGGCAAGGCTGCGGCCGTCGCGGTCCGCGTCCTCATACAGTCCGCCGACCTCGACCGACAGGAAGTCGTCGTTGGTCCAGCCGATGCTGCCCTTCAGCGTCTTCTTGGTTTCGCTGAGATAGTCATAGCCGCGCTGGACATAGAGCTGGGTCGGACGGTCGAGCGAGGAGACGAAGGCGGTCGCCCCGGCCGACAGCACCGGGCGCGGCGATTTCGGGTTGGACAGGTCGACGACGACGCCTTCGGTCGCGGCACCGGTGTTGGTCGCAGTGCCGTTATAGGCGATGCCGCGGAACGCCGCCTCGATCCGGGTCGGCTGGTCGAAGCGGCCATCGGCATAGGCGCCTTCCAGCGCGGCGGTGAAGCCATTCCAATGCGCCTTCGCGCCCAGCTGGGCCGAGAACAGTTCCTGTTCGATATCCTCGGTACGGAAATAGCTGGCCGGGTTCACGCCCTGCGGGGTGTAGACGCCCGCCGCGTTATAGGCGCGGGTGGTGCTGCCGTCGCGGCGCGTGCGCAGCGGATTGCCGCTCGACTGGCCGCTGGTCGTCTCGTTGCGCAGACCCGTCTGGTTCATCGTGTTGGTGTTGAGATATGTGGCGTAGTTTACGCGGGCGAACAGGTCGATCGCGTCGCTGCGGAAATCGAACGCGCCGGTCGCGCCGTACCGCTTGATCTTGTTGTTGTAGAAATTCCACTGCACGCCGTTGCCCGACAGCGCGTTGGGATTGTCGCGCGCGGTGCCGACGTCGAACTGCGTCGTCTGGTAATCGCTCTGCACCGCGGTCGATTCGGCCGCGTTGCCGCGCTCTTCATAATAGCCCGCGAGGTACCCGCCGAACTGGTGGTCGCTGCCGAAGCGGCGCGCGGCGTCGAGGCCGATCGCCCCGCCGAACGCTTCCTGTTCGCGGTCGAGCGCGAGGCCGGCGACCTGCCCCAGCACGCGGGCGCGGGTGAAGCTCTGGTTGAAGTCGAACGCGGTCGGAGTGCGCAGGTCGACGATGCCGGCGATGCTGTCGGCATCCTTGGCGGCGCCCGGCGTCTTGTCGGTGACGATGCCGCCGATCGCGAAGGGTGAGAAGAGGTTGAGCGAGATCGCGCGGTTGTTGCCCGAGGTCTGCGGCAGGCGCAGGCCGTCGAGGGTATAGGCGTTGTAGCTGGTGTCGAAACCGCGGATCGTCACGAACTGCGCTTCGCCGGTCGCGCTCTGGTTGCGGCCCTGGTCGCGGCTGACCGAAACGCCGGGCAGCATCTTGGCGAGGTCGGCGATGCTGGTCTGCGAATGGATCGCCACGTCGCCGGTAGTAACGATGTCGATCGTGGCGATCGCCTGCTGTTCCTCGTTCAGCGCGGTGCGCTGCCGACGGCCGTTGACGACGATGTCGTCGGTCAGCGATTCGCTGGCGGTCTGCTGCGGTTCTTCCGTCGCGGGCAGCGCGGTCGCGTCCTGCGCAAGGGCGGCGGCGGGCAGCAGCGCGCCCAGCGTCAGCGCGGCGATGCCGCTGGACAGGACGAGCGCATGGGCGCGCCGCCGGCGTGCCGGCAGCGTCGGGATCGACGACATGGATATTCCCCCTGGGACGTGTTCTGGATGATGCGGGGTTGTTCCCCGTTGGCCCGCGCCCCTAGGCGGCTGCTGTGTATATTTTATGACACTTGCCGTTCATATCCATGAATCCGCCAATATGAGCGATCCAGTTCACAAAATTTGATGGAATCCTGTTGATATCCGCATGGATCGCTTGTCTCGCGACCTGTCGGCGATATGGTGTGCGCCCATGATGAAGCGCCGCGACCGCCGCCAGGAGATCCTCGACCTGCTCGCGCAGGGGGAGCCACTGGGCATTCACATGCTGGCCGATACGCTGACCGTGTCGGACGAGACGGTGCGCCGCGAGCTGCGGCTGCTGGAGGCGGACGGGCTGGTCGAGCGCATCCATGGCGGCGCGCGGCTGGCGAAATCGGTCGAGGAAGGGCCGTTCGAGGCGCGGCTGCATCGCAATGCCGGCGCGAAGCAGCGCATCGCCGCCGCCGTCGCACAGACGGTGGCCGATGGCGACTCGCTCTATCTCGATGCCAGTTCGACCGCCTTCCATGTCGCGCAGGCTTTGAAGGGGAAGCGCGACCTGACCATCGTCACCAACGCGCTGGGCGTCGCGGCGGAATTGGGCGGGCGCTATGGCAACCGGCTGTATCTCGCCGGGGGCGAGCTGGACGAACGCTATCGCGCATTTTTCGACGCTACTGCACGGGCCTATCTGGCACAGTTCCGGCCGGCCATGGCGATCGTGTCGACCGAATCGGTCGATGTCGCGGCCGGCTTCACCGATTATCACATCGGCGAGGGCGAAGTGTGCCGCCAGATGATTGCCCAGTCGCGGCGGGTGACGATGGCGGTCGACGCATCGAAATTCGACCGGGCGAGCGTGGTCGCGGTGGCGTCGTTCGCGGAGGTCGACCGAATCGTCTCCGATCGGGAGATGGACGACGCCTATGCCGGGGTGAGTGCCGGCGTCGAATGGATCGTCGCATGATCCGCTGGCTGGCGCTGGCGCTGGCGATCGTCGTCCTGCCTGCCGATGCGCGCGACCTGCGCGTGATGAGCTTCAACGTGCGCTATCCCAACCCGGACGACGGCGCGAACCGGTGGGAGGCGCGCGCACCGATCCTGATCGACACGATCCGTAGCGCAGATCCGGACGTGATCGGCACGCAGGAATTGTACCGGCGACAGGGCGACGCGATCGTCGCTGCCCTGCCGCACTGGCGCTGGTTCGGGCGCGACCGGCATGGGGGCCATGCCGACGAGCATATGGGCATCCTCTATCGCACCGACCGGCTGCGGCTGGTGCGGCACGGCGATTTCTGGCTGTCCGCGACCCCCGACCGGGTGGGGAGTGCGAGCTGGGGCATCGATCTGCCGCGCATGGTCAGTTGGGGCGAGTTCCGGCGGGCGGACGGCCAACGCTTTGTGCTGTTCGACACCCATTTCCCGCATCGCGACGTCGATGCGGTGGCGCGGACGAGGGCGGCAGAGGTGCTGCTCGGCCGGATGCGGGGCATCGCCGGGCGGTTGCCGGTGGTGGTGACCGGCGACCTGAACGCGCAGCCCGACAGCGCGGCCTATCGGGTGTTCACCGGCGCGCTGACCGATGCGTGGCAGCAGGCGCCGAAGCGGTCCGGGCCGGTGCTGACGTTCCACGACTTCACCGGCACGCCGGACCGGCGGATCGATTATGTGTTCGTGCGCGGGTTGCGGCCGGTATCGGCGCGGGTAGCGACCGACCATCGCGGCCCGCGCTACCCGTCCGATCATTTCCCGGTGGTGGTGGATCTGCACTGAGGGGCGGACATTTGCCCTGCTCAAATTGTCACCCCGGACTTGATCCGGGGTGACGGGCGGGATCACCCCCGCCGCCGCACCAGCCACACCGTATCGCCGGCATCGTCGACCACGAAGATCGCGCCGTCGGCCCGCGTCTGGATGCTGACCGGGAGGCCATAGACGGTGCCCTTCTTCGCA
The DNA here is from genome assembly GCF_003951715.1 of Sphingomonas sp. ABOLH. Lineage (NCBI taxonomy): Bacteria > Pseudomonadati > Pseudomonadota > Alphaproteobacteria > Sphingomonadales > Sphingomonadaceae > Sphingomonas > Sphingomonas sp. ABOLH. The sequence goes on from NZ_QQWV01000027.1 coordinate 18,667, forward strand.
TCCGCCACGAATCCGGTCAGGAACGGCTGCGGCTCGCCGGTCGGACGACCCTCGGCAAAGGGCACGGCGAGCACGTCATAGCCGCTGAAGCTCGACCGGTTCCACGATCCGTGCCGCGCGACGAACGCGGTCGGCGTGCCCTGCTTGGCAAAGGCGATGCCGAGCGCCGCCGCATGCGCGCCGACCGCGACGTCGGGCAGCAGCGTGGTGGCGAGCAGTTCGCGCTTCTCGTTGGCGTGGCGCGGGTCCTGCTTGCCGAAATAGCTGTACGGCCAGCCGTAGAAACCGCCTTCGCGCACCCCGACCAGATAGTCGGGGGCGATGTCGTCGCCGATCTCGTCGCGCTCGTTGACCGCGGTCCACAGGGTGTTGGTGCCCGGCACGAAGTCCATGCCGACCGGATTGCGCAGCCCCGACGCATAGGTCCGCTCGCGCCCGGTGGTCAGGTCGATGGCGAGGATCGCGGCGCGGCGCTTTTCCTCTTCCATGCCATATTCGCCGACATTCGACGCCGACCCGACCGACACGAACAGCGTACGCCCGTCGGGGCTGAGCAGCAGGTTGCGGGTCCAGTGGTTGTTATAGCCACCGGCGGGCAGGGTCGCATGGGTACGCGGCGCCGCGGTGATGCTGGTCTGGCCCGGCTGATAGGGGAAGCTGACCACCGCATCGGTATTGGCGACATACAGCCGGCCATTGGCGTACTGCATCCCGAACGGCTGGTTCAGATTCTCGCGCAGCACGAAGCGCTGTTCGGCGATCCCGTCGCGGTTCGCGTCGCGCAGCAGGGTGATGCGGTTGGCGCTGTAGCCGGTGGTCTTCGACAGCGCCTGTCCGCGCGCGACCTCCGGATCGGCATCGAGCTTGGGCAGGGTGCGCGCTTCGGACACCAGCATGTCGCCATTGGGCAGCAGCAGCGCCTGGCGAGGATAGTCGAGCCCGCCGGCGAACTTCACGACCTCCCAGCCCCGCGGCGCGGTGGGAGCGCGGCCTTCGGGCCAGCCGATGGTGACCGGATGGTTGACCACCGATTCGGTCGCATAGGGCGGCGCGGTTTCGGTGTAGCCTGGAATCGATTTCTGCGGCGCCTGCGCGAAGGCGGCGGTCGAGAACAGGGCAAGCGTCGTCGCGCCCAGCGTGCGAAGGTTCATTGCGAGTCCCCATGTTGCCATGGGGGCGTGAACCGGGCGCGCGCCGCGCGGCTCCGTCAGCAATGAAATGATACGGGATCGGTACGGATATGATCCTCCCCGGCACGGGGGGGGACCGTCGCCGAAGACGATGGTGGAGGGGCTTGGCCGCGCAACGCAGCCGTGCCGTATGTCGACGCCCCCCTCCACCAGCTTCGCTGGTCCCCCTCCCCGAGCCGGGGAGAATATGGGTTATTCCACTGTCACCGACTTCGCCAGGTTACGCGGCTGGTCGACGTCCGTCCCCTTGGCCACCGCGACATGGTACGCCAGCAGCTGCACCGGCACTGCATAGACGATCGGCGCGATCAGCGGGTGGACCTTGGGCATGGTGATCGTCGCCACCGCGCCGTCGCCCGCCGCCTGGATACCGTCATAGTCGGAGATCAGCACGACCTTGCCGCCGCGCGCCTGCACTTCCTGCATGTTGCTGACGGTCTTGTCGAACAGCGGGCCCGACGGTGCGATGACGATGACCGGCACGGACTCGTCGATCAGCGCGATCGGACCATGCTTCATCTCGCCGGCGGCATAGCCCTCGGCATGGATATAGCTGATTTCCTTGAGCTTCAGCGCCCCTTCCAGCGCCAGCGGATAATCGGTGCCGCGCCCCAGATACAGCACGTCGCGCGCAGCGGCGATGACGCCGGCCATCCCCTCGATCGCCTCGTCATAGGCGAGCGCACCGTTGATCGACGCGGGCGCTTCGGCAAGGTGGCGGACGATGCTGCGTTCCTCGGCCTCGCTCAAGCGTCCCTTCGCCTTGGCGAGGTTCGCGGCGAGTGCTGCCAGGACCGCGAGCTGGCAGGTGAACGCCTTGGTCGAGGCGACGCCGATTTCCGGGCCGGCATGGGTGGGGAGCAGCAGGTCGGCCTCGCGCGCCATGGTGCTGGTCGGCACGTTGACGACGACGGCGATGGTCTGTCCCTCGCTCTTGGCATGGCGAAGTGCTGCCAGCGTGTCGGCGGTCTCGCCCGACTGGCTGATGAACAGGGCGAGGCCGCCCTCCTCCATCACCGGCGCGCGGTAGCGGAACTCGCTGGCGACATCCAAGTCGACCGGCACGCGCGCGAATTGTTCGAACCAGTATTTGGCTACCATGCCGGCATAGAAGCTGGTGCCGCACGCGACGATGGTGACGCGCTTGATGCCCGACAGGTCGAATTCGGGGATCGGCAGCGACACGCGCCCTTCGAAGCGCTGGAGATAGCCGCGCAGCGTCTGGGCGACGACGATCGGCTGTTCGTAGATCTCCTTCTGCATGAAGTGGCGGTGATTGCCCTTGTCGATCAACGCGCCGGTGACGCCGGACAAAGTGACCGGGCGGTCGACGGGGTTATTGTCGCGGTCGAAGATATCGGTGCCGTCGCGGCGGCAGACGACCCAGTCGCCCTCCTCCAGATAGGCGATGCGCTGCGTCAGCGGGGCGAGCGCCAGCGCGTCGGAGCCGAGATACACCTCGCCCTCGCCATAGCCGACGACGAGCGGCGAGCCCAGCCGCGCCCCGATCAGCAGGTCGTCATGCTTGCGGAACAGGATCGCCAGCGCGAAGGCACCGTGCAGGCGCGGCAGGATCGCCTTCACCGCGTCCTGTGGCGACAGCCCGGCCTCGACCTGTTCGCTGACCAGATGGGCGACGACCTCGGTATCGGTCTCGCTGGTGAACACCCGGCCGCGCGCGGTCAGTTCCTCGCGCAGCGGCTTGAAATTCTCGATGATGCCGTTGTGGACCACCGCGACCTCGTCGGTCGCGTGCGGGTGGGCGTTGTCGGTGGTCGGGCCGCCATGCGTCGCCCAGCGGGTATGGGCGATGCCGATATTGCCGGGCAGCGGATGCTCGGCCAGTTCGGCGGCAAGGTTCTTGAGCTTGCCCGACGCACGGCGACGCTCGATCGACTGCCCCTCGACCGTGGCGATGCCCGCCGAGTCATAGCCGCGATATTCGAGGCGCTTCAGGCCATCGAGCAAGCGGTCGGCGACGCTTTCAGTGCCGATGATGCCAACAATTCCACACATAGTCTTGTCTCCGGCGGGATGCCCGCTTGGTTATTTCTTGGCGGCTTTCAGGGCGGCCTGCTTGTGGCGGAACCGCTTGGCCCAGCCGGGATGGTCGGCGCGTTCGGCGCGGACCAGCGCCAGCGCGTCGGCCTCGACATCGCGAGTCACGACCGATCCGGCGGCGACCAGTGCGCCGTCGCCGATCCTGACCGGCGCGACCAGCGCGCTGTTCGACCCGATGAACGCGCCTTCGCCGATCTCGGTGCGGTATTTGAAATAACCGTCATAATTGCAGGTGATCGTGCCCGCGCCGATATTGACGTTCGCGCCGACGCTGGCATCGCCGAGATAGGTCAGGTGGTTGGCCTTGGCCCCCACCCCCAACGTCGTGTTCTTGACCTCGACGAAATTGCCGACGCGGCTCCCCTCGCCCAGCACCGCGCCGGGGCGCAGCCGCGCATAGGGGCCGACATCCGCCTCGGTCGCGACGGTCGCGCCTTCCAGATGGCTGAAGGCGTGGATCGTCACGTTATCGGCGACGGTCACGCCGGGGCCGAACACGACATTGGGTTCGATCGTCACGTCGCGGCCGAGCTGCGTATCGTGCGCGAAGAACACGGTTTCGGGCGCGATCAGCGTCACGCCATCAGCCATGGCGCGGGCGCGGCGCTTGGCCTGCCACGCACCTTCGACCGCCGCCAGTTCGGCGCGGCTGTTGATGCCGGCCACTTCGTCCGCTGCCGTCTCGATCACCACCGCGCCGCGTCCGTCGGCGATGGCGAGCATGACGATGTCGGGGAGGTAATATTCGCCCGCCGCATTGTCGTTGCCGACCCGTTCGAGCAGCGCCCACAGATCGGCCGAGCGCACCGCGGTCACGCCGCTGTTACAGAGGTCGACCGCGCGCTCTTCTGCCGAGGCGTCCTTATATTCGACCATCTTGGCGATGTTGCCGGCATCGTCGGCGACGATCCGGCCATAAGCCGCCGCGTCAGCCGGGCGGAAGCCGAGCACCGCGACCGCCGGGCGATCGTCCTGATCCAGCCGCGCGGTCAGCCGGGCGACGGTATCGGCCGACAGCAACGGAGTATCGCCGAAACAGACCAGCACGATGCCGTCGTGGCCGGCGAGCGTTTCCTTCGCCTGCAACGCGGCATGCGCGGTGCCCAGCTGTTCGCGCTGCCACGCGATCTCGACACCTCGGCCGGCGACCGCCTTCTCGACCTGTTCGCCGACCGCACCGACGATCACCACCCGGCGGGTGACGTTCGCGGCGGACAGGCTGTCGAGCAGATGGAACAGCATCGGCTGTCCGGCGAGCGGGTGCAGCACCTTGTGCTTCGACGACTTCATGCGGGTGCCCTGCCCGGCGGCGAGGATCACGGCAGCGATGGGTTGTGCGATCATGGGGGCCGTCTGTGGCACACGACCCTTGCCAATTCCATATCGCGCGCGCCAATGCCGATGATGATGACAACAATTTCATTCGATATCGTCGGCTTCGACCTCGACGGGACCTTTATCGATACCAGCGGCGACCTGACCGATGCGGTGAATCATGCTTTGGCCGATGCCGGGCGGCCGCTGCTGACGCGCGAACAGGTCATTCCGATGATCGGCGGCGGGGCCAGGCACATGCTGCGGCAGGGGATGGAAGCGACCGGCGGCTGCGACGAGGCGGAACTGAACCGGCTCCACCGGCTGCTGCTCGATTATTACGAAGCGAACATCGCCGTCCATTCGCGACCCTTTCCGGGCGCGATGGCGGCGCTCGACCAGCTCGACGCGATGGGGGTCAAGGTCGCGATCGTCACCAACAAGCTGGAGGGGCTGGCGCTGCGGTTGCTGGACGAACTCGACCTCACCCGCCGCTTCGGTTGCGTCATCGGTGGCGATACGCTGGGGCCGGGCAAGTCCAAGCCCAACCGCGCGCCGATCGACGCGATGATCGAACGCTGCGGCGGCGGGTGCGCCGCGTTCGTCGGCGATTCGCATTTCGATATCGATGCCGCCAGGAATGCCGGCATCCCCAGCATCGCCTGCTCGTTCGGTTTCATGATGCAGCCGGTCGCCGAGCTGAGGGCCGATGCGGTGATCGATCATTTCGACGAACTGATCCCGACGCTCGCGCGTTTGGCCGCCTGACCCCTTCCCCTTTCGAGGAACTGCCATGACCCGCCCCGTCGCTCTCATCACCGGCGCATCGTCCGGTATCGGCCTCAGCTTCGCGCATCACCTCGCGCGCACCGGCCACGACCTCGTCATCGTCGCACGGCGCGAGGACCGGCTGCGCGACCTCGCCGAACAGCTGTCGACCGAACACGGCATCGATATCGAGGTGATCGTTGCCGACCTCGCCGACCCGGACGATCTCGATGTGGTCGAGGAACGGCTGGAGGCCGGTGAGCCGATCGCGCTGTTCGTCAACAATGCCGGCTTCGCCGCGATGGGCAAGGTCGGCGAAGGCGACCGCGACGACATGACCGACATGCTGTTGCTGAACGTCGTCGCGTTCAGCCGGCTGGCCGATGCGGCGATGGCCGGCATGAAGCGCTCGGGCCGGGGCACGATCATCAATGTCGGGTCGGGCACGCTGTTCACCAAGATGCCGGCCTATGCCGGCTATGGCGCCACCAAGGCCTATGTCGCCTATTACACCCGCACGATGCAGGCGGAGGCGAAGGACGGCAACATTCGCATCCAGCTGCTGATCCCCGGCGTCACCGCGACCGATTTCCACCATGTCGCGGGCAAGAGCATCGACGATTTCCCGCCCGAGCGGGTGATGGAGCCGGACGATCTGGTCGTCGCCTCGCTGCGCGGGCTGGAGCTGGGCGAGGCGGTGTGCATCCCGTCGCTGCCGGATGTGGCGGATTGGGAAGCGCTGGAAGCGGCCGAAGCGAAGATCGCGCCCAATGCGTCGCGGAACAAGGTGGCGGACAGGTATCACGCCTGAAGCTCCTCCCCGCTCAGCGGGGAGGGGAACCATGCGCAGCATGGTAGAGGGGGGTCTCGACGCAACGCAACCGTGCCGAATGCGGACACTCCCCTCCACCATTCGCTGCGCGGACGGTCCCCCCCGGTGCCGGGGAGGAGCTTGAGCGCCACCAATTATTAAGCTCCCGCCGCTAGTTCGGCCATGGTAGCGGCCAATTCCGGTCGCGGGGGTTGCGGATGTTCAAGCGGGTGCAGCGAATCCTGGTCGTGTTCGGTACGCGGCCCGAGGCGATCAAGCTGTTCCCGCTGATCCATGCCCTTCGTGCCCATCCCGGCTTCGACACCCGCGTCGTCGTCACCGCGCAGCATCGCGAGATGCTGGACCAGGTGATGGAGTTCGCCGGGATCACCCCGGACATCGACCTGAACATCATGACCGCCGGCCAGTCATTGGACGGCCTGACCGCGCGGCTGCTCGATGCGCTGGGCCCGGTGTTCGATGCCGAACAGCCCGACCGGGTCATCGTGCAGGGTGACACCGCGACGGCGATGGTCGCCGCGCTCGCCGCTTATTACCGCAAGGTGCCCGTAGCCCATGTCGAGGCGGGTCTGCGCAGCCACGACGTCTATCATCCCTGGCCCGAAGAGGTGAACCGCAAGATCGTCGGCAGCATCGCCGACCTGCATTTCGCCCCGACGCAGACCGCCGCCGACGCGCTGCTGGCCGAGAATGTGCCGGCCGAGCGCGTCCTCGTGACCGGCAACACCGTGATCGACGCGCTGCACATGGCGCGGACACGCCTCGCCGCCGAACCGGCGCGGACGCAGGCGCTCGACGAACTGGCCGAGCGGTTCGCCGGCACGCGCGTCGTGCTGGTGACGACGCATCGCCGCGAGAATTTCGGCGGCGGCATGGAGAATATCGCCCGCGCCATCGCCCGCATCGCCGCGCGCGAAGATGTCGGCGTGATCTTCCCGGTCCATCCCAATCCGCAGGTTCGTAGCGTGATGGACGCGATCCTCGGGCACAATCCGCGCGTCGCGATGATCGCGCCGCAGGATTATCCGCATTTCGTCCGGCTGCTCGACCTGTGCCATCTGGTCCTGACCGATTCGGGCGGGGTGCAGGAGGAAGCGCCGGGCCTCGGCAAACCGGTGCTGGTGATGCGCGAGACGACCGAGCGCCCCGAGGGCGTGATGGCCGGCACCGCGAAGCTGATCGGATCGGACGAGGACCGCATCGTCGCCGAAGTGGCGACCCTGCTCGACGACCCCGCCGCCTATGCCGCGATGGCCAAGGCGCACAACCCCTTCGGAGACGGCCATGCGTCCGCCCGCATCGTGGAGACCCTCTATGCTTGAACAGCGGATCGCCGCCGCCGACACCTATGACGTGTGCGTCGTTGGCCTCGGCTATATCGGCCTGCCGACCGCCGCCGTCGTCGCCCGGTCGGGCGCGCGGGTCATCGGCATCGATGTCAGCCAGCATGTCGTCGACACCGTGGCGCGCGGTGACATCCATATCGAGGAGGCCGATCTCGACACGCTGGTGCGCGACGTCGTGCTGCTCGGCCGCCTGACCACCGCGACGACCCCGGCGCCGTCCGACATCTTCGTCATCGCCGTGCCGACGCCGTTCGGGCCGGGCCATGTGCCCGACCTCAGCTATGTCCTGAACGCCACCCGCGCGATCGCACCGGTATTGCGCAAGGGCAATACGGTGATCCTCGAATCGACGTCGCCGGTCGGGACCACCGAACAGATCCGCGACCTGCTGGCCGAACTGCGGCCCGACCTGGCGATGCCTGGGCTGTCGGATACGCCCGACATTGCGGTCGCCTATTGCCCCGAACGGGTGCTGCCGGGGCGGATCATCCTCGAACTCGTGTCGAACGAACGCTCGATCGGCGGGATCACCCCGGCCTGTGCGGAAGCGGCGTGCGGTTTCTATCGCCGTTTTGTCGAGGGGGCGTGCACCGTCACCACCGCGCGGACGGCGGAAATGGTCAAGCTGGTGGAGAATACCAGCCGCGACGTCGCCATCGCCTTCGCCAACGAACTGTCGATAGTGTGCGACAAGATGGACCTCAACGTCTGGGACGTGATCGAGCTGGCCAACCGCCACCCGCGCGTCAACATCCTGAAGCCCGGCCCCGGCGTCGGCGGCCACTGTATCGCGGTCGACCCCTGGTTCATCGTCGATGCCGCCCCCGAACAGACCCCGCTGATCCGCACCGCGCGCGAGGTGAATGACGGCAAGGTCGACCATGTCGTCGCCCGCGCCGCCGCGATGCTCGACGCCGCTCCGCACGCCCGCGCCTCGCTGCTGGGCCTGGCGTTCAAGGCGGATATCGACGACCTGCGCGAAAGCCCGGCGGTGAAGGTCGCGGCCGAACTTATCGCGCGTTATGGCGACCGGATCGATCTGGTCGAACCGTTCGTGACCACCCTGCCCCGATCGCTCGTCGGCGGGCGGCTGGTGTCGCTGGAGGCGGGGCTGGCGAACGACATTCTGGTCGTGCTGGTCGACCATAGCGTGTTCAAGGCGGTGCCGGTCGAGGCGCGCGAGGGCAAGCAGGTGTACGATACGCGGGGGATGTGGCGGTAGGCGGAAGAGGATTCGGTTTCACGCGGAGGCGCGGAGGCGCGGAGGCGCGGAGGCGCGGAGAAGGAGATGAAGAGAGTTTTCGCGCAGAGGCGCCGAGGACGCTGAGATGTTGGGGAGCAGGCCATCTCGGCCTGTCTGGCGCAGCCTGGTTCCTGCCGGCGGCCGATGATGGAGAGCCGCTGTCGCGGCGAGCGTTACCCCTCAGCGTCCTCTGCGCCTCTGCGCGCAATCAAAACTTCTTCTTCGCGTCTCCGCCCCTTCGCGTGAAAACCCTATCTCTTCCGAAACTTGGTCCACAAATGCCGCGCCAGCATGACCGGCGGCATCCGCAGCCAGTGCGAGCGGACATAGAAGCCGAACTCGGTCCCCTTATGGCTGAGCCGTCCCCAGCCGTCGCGCGCCAGCAGGCGGCGGGCGAACAGCGCGTCGGACGCGACCGGATCGCCGCCCCCCGGCGTCCCGTAGATGCGCCGCGCCAATCGTAGCGCCCGCGCGACCGCATCCGACAGATCGTGCAGCGCCGCCCGCTCGGTCAACGACGCGACGAACCCGGCATCCCGATCGACAAACTCGCGGACCAGCCGGTCGATATCCCACAGGTTGCGTAAGCCACCCTGCAGGTCGCCATCGGCGAACAGGTGCGCAGCGGCGTGGACCACCATATCCTCCGGGCACAGCACCGACAGGCCGTTACCAAGCGGCACCGCCCCGGCGATCAGCGCTGCCGCGTCAGGCTTAGGTCGTGCGGTGGGCGGCAGGATCGTGTGGTGGACGTCGATCATCCGGTCGCGTGTCCGGTGGATCAGCGGCGGCAGCTCGTGCATCCAGCGGCGGTAATAGGCGTCGTCATAGGGGTCGGGCTTCACCCATTCCCACCCGGCGGCCAGCAGCGCCGCCTCCACCGCATTGAGGGCGTCGCGCGGCACGAGGATGTCGAGATCACCGATCGCCCGCCCCCGCCCCGCATCCAGTCCGGCGGCGACGAAGGCGGTGCCCTTCAGCAGAACGATCGGCAAACCCAGCGGGGCGAGCGCGCGCCGTGCCATCTCCGCCTCCCACAATGCTGCCACGCGCCCCTGTTCGGCGGACGCGCGCGCGTCGGCCATGATGCGTGCGGCGGCAGGGGGCATCTCGATCCCGTCGAGCCGGGTGGCAAGGCTGCCGATCAGCTGCTCCGCCCGCGCCGCCGCGATCAGCGCGTTCCAGCTGTCGGCGGAATCCAGACCGTCCCACAACTCGGGATCGGCGAGCGCGCCGGCCGTCCTGGCATCCGTCATGCCAGTTTCCCCCACAGCCCCTCCACCAGCGCCAGCGCGGTGTCGGTATCGGGATAGTCGATCGCCCGCACCGGCATTCGCCCGACCAGGCCGGTCAGCGCATCGAACCCGCGCTCGCCCATCGCGACATAGTTGGTCGATGCCTGGGTCAGCCGCACGAAGGTTTCGGCCGCCTCGACCGGCCGCACCGCCTCCGCCTGTCCGAAGGTCGGGAACAGCAGCAAAGCAGGGACGGCGGGGCGATCCATCGCGGCGATAGCGGCGGCATCGGGAACGAGGTGGCGAATGTCCCCCTTCGGCGTGCCCGCCAGCAGCGGGCCGAACCGGCCGGCGGGTGCCGCGCGTTCCATCACCCCGATCGCCTGATTCTTCAGGCTGATGAGCCTGGGAAAGGCATGGACCAGTCCGGTCGCCGGATCGAGCAGCGCGAACTCGTCGCCCATCAACCGCCAGCCGCGCGTCATCAGCAGCGCCGCCAGCGTCGACTTGCCCGCACCCGATTCGCCGGTCATCAGCAGCGCCCGCCCGTCGCGCTCGACCGCCGAGGCGTGGAGCAGCAGATAGCGGCGCTGCGCCAGCGCCATCTGCAAATTCATCCCCATCTCGGCCGCCAGCAGCCCTTGGCGCAGCGGCAGCGGCGCGGCATCGGGGATGGTGAAATCGCCGCCGATCATCACCGATGGGCGCACGAACCGCCGCCACGGTCGCGCGGCGAACAGGCGGACGTTGAAATCGGCGATGCTGTCCTCGGGCCGGGGATAGTCGCGATACAGAGCGCGCAACTGGTCGACCGGGCCACGCCAGTCGCTGCCGATGCGAAAGCCTATGGGGCCGATGCGCAGCGTCGCGAAGTGCCTCACGCCGGTTGGTCCAGGCGTTCGACCAGTCCGGTATCGACCAGTTCGTCCAGCCGCGCGGTCAGCGCCGCCGCATCGCCATCGGGCAGGTCGAACCGCTCGGCCAGCGCCGCCAGCAGTTCGTCGGCAGTCATCGCCCGGTCGGCCAGCAGGTCGAGCAGTTCGGGCACCGGCGGCGCGACGACATGGGTCTGGCCCGATGCGCGGTGATAGACGGCGCTGAGCGTATCGAGCGCCACGACCCGGAGAGCAGCCGGCGGCGGCGCGCGATAGCGTGCCGGCATGGAAGCGTCAGCCGCGCGGCATCTGGAGCGAGGCGAAGCAGGTGAAGCCGCTGGTCCCGTTCTGCAACCGCTGGACATATTTCAGATAGGCGCGGGTCGTATCGCCATCGGTGCCGGGCAAATTCTGCCCCTTCATCGCCAGCTTCACCTGTTCGCCGGTGAAGGGGCGGTTCGCGCCGGGAAAGGCGCCGGGCGTGCCGGGGGCGACGACCTGTCCGTCGGCGGCGATCATCTGCCCGGCGCGCGCGCGGTCGGGGATCGGGATTTCGCAGGTCATGATCGACGCCTGGGTCTGTGCCAGCGCCGGACGGATCGACACCACCGCCGACGCGCTGGCCGCGCCGATCAGCAGCGTGCGCCGCGCGAGCTTGCCATCGGGCGAAGGGGTGGGAGCGTCGGTCATCGCGCCATCTTCCCTAACCCGGCATAATTCGCAATCGCAAAGAGGGTTAACCTGTCCGATCGAGGGGCACGCCGCTCCCTCTGGCCTTGATCGTCACTTCCGCCTAATCGGGGGCGATGGACGAATTCGGCCCCCGCCTGCCCCTCGCCCTCGCCATCGCGATCGGCGTCGCCCTGCTGGCGCTGCTGCTGGGTGCCGGGATCAATGCCAGCGCGGTCGTGGCGGTCGGCGCGGTCGCCGCCGTGCTCGTCGCCGGGCTGCACCCGCCCGAACGCGGCGCCAGCGAATCGCCCGATACCGCGCGCCAGCATGTGGTCGCCGCGACCCAGGCCGCGATCGATGCGGTCGACGAACCGATCCTGGTGATCGCGCGCGGCCATGTCGAGGCGGCGAACCCCGCCGCGCTCTCGCTGCTCGGCCAGCATATCGTCGCCGGCGACGTCCGCCTGGCCATCCGTCACCCGGCGGCGGCCGAGCGGCTGTTCGGCACGCGCGACGATCGGGAACCGGTCGGGCTGGTGGGCTTGGGCGCGCGCGACCAGAGCTGGGAGATGCGGGTCCGCCCGCTCGCCGACGACCGCCGGCTCGTCCATCTGGTCGACCGCACCGGCAACCGCGCGACCGAAAAGATGCGAGTCGATTTCGTGGCGAATGCCAGCCACGAACTGCGCACCCCGCTCGCCTCGCTGCTGGGCTTCATCGAAACCTTGCGCGACGAGGCGGGGGAAGACCCGGCCGTGCGCGAACGCTTCCTGAAGGTCATGAACGACGAAGCGCGGCGGATGCAGCGGCTGATCGACGACCTGATCTCCTTGAGCCGGATCGAGGCGGAGAAATATCGTCCGCCCGACCAGGCGGTCGACCTGTCGGCGATGGTGCCGGCGGTGCAGGGCGAACTGGCCGCGACCAACCCGACGCGCGGTGCCGACATCGTGCTGTCGGTCGCCCCCGATGTGACCGTGATCGGCGACCGCGCGCAATTGTCGCAGCTGCTGCACAACGTCATGGGCAATGCGATGAAATATGGCCGCGCCGGAACGCCGGTCGAAATAAGCCTGACCGCGCGCGATACCATGGCGGCGCTGGTGGTGCGCGATCATGGCGAGGGGGTCGCGATCGAGCATCTGCCGCGGCTGACCGAGCGGTTTTATCGTGTCGATTCAGGGCGCAGCCGGGCGCTGGGCGGCACCGGCCTCGGCCTTGCCATCGTCAAGCATATCGTCGAACGGCATCGCGGCCGGCTCGATATCGGCAGCGTGGTGGGCGACGGCACGACGGTTTCCGTGCTGCTGCCCCTCCACGGTGTCATAAAGGCGTAACGCCATGGTAACATGGCACCGCCGAGCGTCGCGAATGACCGTCAACGCCCATGGAAACTGGAACCGCATGACCCGCCGGATCGCGTCCGTCCTGGCCCTCGGCCTCGCGCTCACCGCGTGCGAGCCGCAGACGTCGCGCGACCATATCCGCGTCGTCGGATCGTCGACCGTCTATCCCTTCACCACCGCGGTCGCCGAAATGCTGGTGAACGCGAACCCCGACCTGCGCGCGCCGCTGGTCGAATCGACCGGCACCGGTGCGGGCGCGGCGCTGTTCTGCGCCGGGGTCGGCCCGCAGCATCCCGACATTCTCGACGCGTCGCGCCGGTTGAAGAAGTCGGAATATGCCAGCTGCGTCGCGCATGGCGTGAAGGACATCATGGAAGTGCAGGTCGGCGTCGACGGCGTGGCGCTGGCCGAATCGAACAACGGGCCGAAGCTGAAGCTCAGCAAGCGCGACGTCTATATGGCGTTGTCGGCCAATCCGCTGGGCAAGCCGAACAAGGCGCGGATGTGGAACGAGATCAACCCGGCGCTGCCCGCCATCCCGATCCAGTTCTTCGGCCCGCCGGCCACCAGCGGCACGCGCGACGCGCTGGTCGAACTCATCATGGTCCCGGCCTGCGAAGCGGCGATGCCCGAGGTGAAGAAGCTCAAGGACAGCGACAAGGATCGCTACGAGGATATCTGCACCCGCATCCGCGAGGACGCGGCCTATGTCGACAAGGGCGAGAACGACAATCTGATCGTGCAGAACCTGTCGACCAACCCCAATGCGGTCGGCATCTTCGGCTATTCTTATCTGGAGGAAAACAAGTCGCGGCTGCATGGCGTGCCGATCGACGGGATCGTGCCGACCTATGACAGCATCGCCGACGGCAGCTATCCCGGTGCGCGACCGCTGTTCATCTATGTCAAGAAGGCGCACATCAAACCGGTGCCGGGCATGAACGACTTCCTCGCCGCCTATGCGAAGTCGTGGGACCCGGGCGGGCCGCTGACCCGGCGCGGCATGATCGCCGCCCCTGCCACCGTCCGCGCCGAATCGGCGGCCGAGATCAAGGACCAGACGCCGATGAACCCGGCGGGGTTGCACTGATGCACGGCTTTACCCTGATCCTGCTGATGCTGGGGTTCGGCGGCATCGGCTGGATGGTCGCGCGCGCCCGCGCCGCCCGTTTCGCCAAGCCCGCGACCGCTGCGGACCGGCCCAATTCGCTGCCCAGCCAGCATGGCTGGCACATGGCGATCTGGATCGCGGCCCCTGCCCTGCTGTTCCTCAGCATCTGGAGCGCGGTGTCGCCTGCGCTGGTGCGCGATGCGGTGCTGCAGGCGCCCGCCGCCGCCGGGCTGCCCGGCCCCGGCTTCGAACGCTCGGCGATCCTGGCGGAGGCGCGCTCGCTGGCGCTCGGTAATGCCTATGGCGCGTTCAACAGCCAAGCCGAAGCGCTGGCGCCTGCCTATGCCGCCGCGCAAAGCCGCTACGACTGGATCGGCACCGCGCTCGCCATCCTGCTCGCCTTTGCCGGCGGCGCCTTCGCCTTTACCCGCATCCGACCCGATTATCGCGCGCGGACGCAGGTCGAACGCGCGGTGATGCTGGCGCTACTGGTCGCGTCGCTGATCGCGATCCTGACCACGCTCGGCATCTTCCTGTCGCTGGTGATCGAAAGCTGGCGCTTCTTCCGCATCGTGCCGGTCACCGACTTCCTGTTCGGCACCAACTGGAGCCCGCAGGTCATCCGCTCGTCCGATCCGGGGGCGACATTGGGCGCGGTGCCGCTATTCTGGGGCACCTTCTTCATCGGCGCGGTGATCGCGATGATCGTCGCCATCCCGTTCGGGCTGATGAGCGCGATCTACCTGACGCAATATGCCAGGCCGGCGGTGCGCAAGTGGATGAAGCCGATCCTCGAAATTCTCGCCGGCGTGCCGACCGTGGTCTATGGCTATTTCGCCGCGCTGACCGTCGGTCCGGCGATCCGCGACCTCGCCGTCATGCTCGGCATGCCGTTCGCCAGTTCGGAAAGCGCGCTCGCCGCCGGCCTTGTCATGGGGGTGATGATCATCCCGTTCGTGTCGTCCATGGCCGACGATTCGATCGCCGCCGTGCCGCAATCGATGCGCGACGGCAGCCTGGCGATGGGCGCCACCACCAGCGAGACGATCGGCAAGGTCCTGCTCCCCGCCGCGCTCCCCGGCGTCGTCGCGGGCGTGCTGCTCGCCGTCTCCAGAGCGATCGGTGAGACGATGATCGTCGTCATGGCCGCGTCGGGCGCGGCGTCGATTACGCTCAACCCGTTCGAAAGCGCGACCACCGTCACCAAGCAGATCGTCGACCTGCTGACCGGCGAGGCCGAGTTCGACAGCCCGAAGACGCTCGCCGCCTTCGCGCTCGGCCTGACCTTGTTCGCGATCACCTTCCTTCTCAACGTCGTCGCGCTGCGCGTCGTGAAACGCTACCGGGAAGCCTATGAATAGTCCTGCCAACGTCGCCGGATCGCCTGCGATCGAGCGGGACGTGCCCGAACGCGTGCCGACCGACTGGAAAACGGGCGCGATGCAGAAGCGCATCCGTCGCCGCTATGCCGCCGAACGCCGCTTCCGCTTCTTCGGCCTTGCCGCCGTCGTGCTGTCGGGCGGGTTCCTCGCCTTCCTGCTCGTCACCATGTTGATGAGCGGGATCGGCGGGTTTCAGCGGACCTTGGTCACGCTGCCGATCGATTTTCCGTCGGCGGGACTAGAAGTCGACCGCGCGCAGCTGAAGACGCGCGGTGCCGATCTGGCGCTGGCCGGCGCGGGCCTCGAAAACACCGTCAACGGTGCGGCGGCTGCCGCGTTCGGCGAGGAGAACCGCGTCATCTCCGACAGCGCGTGGCTGACGGTGCGCGACGCGATCAAGGCCGATCCGTCGATCCTGTCGCAAAAGGTCAGGATCCCCGTTCCCGCCGCGCCGGGGATCGAGGAAGCGGCCAAGGCCGATGGCGAGCCGGCGGACGAGGCGCTGGTCGCCCGGCTGGAGCGAGCCGGCACCATCTCGACCGGGTTCAACACCGACTTCTTCAGATCGGCCGATTCGACCGATCCGACCGCCGTCGGCATCTGGGGCGCGCTCAAGGGCTCGCTGATGACGATGCTCGTCACGCTGCTGATCGCCTTTCCGGTCGGCACGCTGTCGGCGCTCTATCTGGAGGAATACGCCCCCCGCAACCGGTGGACCGACCTGATCGAGGTGTCGATCAACAACCTCGCCGCCGTGCCCTCGATCATCTTCGGCCTGCTCGGCCTTGCCGTGTTCCTCGGCACGCTCAACCTGCCGCGCTCCGCGCCGATCGTCGGCGGGCTCACGCTCGCGCTGATGATCATGCCGGTCATCGTCATCGCCGGGCGCAACGCGATCAAGGCGGTGCCGCCGTCGATCCGCGACGCCGCGCTCGGCATCGGCGCGTCGAAGGTGCAGGTGGTGTTCCACCATGTCCTGCCGCTCGCCCTGCCCGGCATCCTGACCGGCACCATCATCGGCATGGCCCGCGCGCTGGGCGAAACCGCACCGCTGCTGATGATCGGCATGCGCGCCTTTATCAGCCAGCCGCCGCAGGGGTTCGCCGATCCCGCAACCGTGCTGCCGGTGCAGATCTTCCTGTGGTCCGATCAGGTCAGCCGCGGCTTCATCGAAAAGACCAGCGCCGCGATCCTCGTGCTGCTGGCGTTCCTCCTCGCGATGAACGCGCTCGCCATCTATCTCCGCAATCGCTTCGAGACCCGCTGGTAATGACCGACACCCAACTCAACAACGCGACCCCGAAACTGTCGGCGCGCGGCGTCGACGTGTTCTATGGCCAGAAACAGGCGATCAAGGACGTGTCGATCGACATCGACATGGAGCATGTGACGGCCTTTATCGGTCCGTCGGGCTGCGGCAAGTCGACCTTCCTGCGCACGATGAACCGGATGAACGACACCGTGTCGTCGGCGCGCGTCACCGGCGACATCCGGCTGGATGGCGAGGATATCTATTCCCCCGCGATGGACGTGGTTCAGCTGCGTGCGCGGGTCGGCATGGTGTTCCAGAAGCCGAACCCCTTCCCCAAGTCGATCTATGAAAACGTGGCCTATGGCCCGCGCATCCACGGCCTCGCCGCGTCGAAGGGCGATATGGACGGGATCGTCGAACGCTCGCTAACCCGCGCGGGGCTCTGGAACGAGGTGAAGGACCGCCTGACCGACAGCGGCACCGCACTGTCGGGCGGTCAGCAACAGCGATTGTGCATCGCAAGGGCCATCGCGGTCGATCCGGAAGTGATCCTGATGGACGAGCCGTGCAGCGCGCTCGACCCGATCGCGACGGCGAAAATCGAGGAGCTGATCCACGAACTGCGCGGGCGCTATGCCATCGCGATCGTCACCCACAACATGCAGCAGGCCGCGCGCGTGTCGCAGCGGACCGCCTTCTTCCACCTCGGCACGTTGGTCGAATATGGCCGGACCTCGGACATCTTTACCAACCCCCGCCAGGAGCGCACAAAAGACTATATCACCGGGCGTTATGGTTGAGGGAGGCGAGATGACGACGGGCCACGAACATACGGTCAAGGCGTTCGATCGCGACATCGGCCATCTGCGCGCGCTGATTTCGCAGATGGGCGGCCTGGCGGAACAGGCGATCAGCGACGCGATGCTGGCGCTGACCCGCAACGATCCGGCGCTCGCCAAGGAAGTGCGTGCCAAGGACAAGGCGATCGACGCGATCGAGGCGGAGGTCGAGAAGCTGACCGTCCGTGTCATCGCGCTCCGCGCGCCGATGGCTGACGACCTGCGCGAAGTGGTCGCGGCGCTCAAGATCGCCGCCGTCATCGAACGCATCGGCGACTATGCCAAGAACATCGCCAAGCGGGTCGCATCGATCCATGGCGAAACCCACGAACCGCGCATCGAACCCTTAAGCATCCTGCCGGCCATGGCCCAGCTGGCATCGGACATGGTGCATGACGTGCTCGACGCCTTTTCGGCGCGCGACCCGCAGGCGGCGGTCGAGATCTGCAAGCGCGACAGCGCGCTAGACGATTATTACAACAGCATCTTCCGCGTGCTGGTGACCTATATGGTCGAAAATCCCAAGACGATCAGCCAGGTCGCGCACCTGCTGTTCGTTGCCAAGAATCTCGAACGCATCGGCGACCATGCGACCAACGTCGCCGAAATGGTCTATTTCGCCGCCACCGGGCAGACGATGGCGGAACGTGAAACCTCGGACTTCGCAGGATAATCATGAGCAAGGCACGGATGTTGCTGCTGGAAGACGATGCGGCGCTGGCCGAATTGATCGCCTTCCACTTCCAGCGTGAGGATTTCGAGGTCGTCCGCACCCATGAGGGCGAGGAGGCACTGCTGCTCGCGCGCGAGGCGACACCCGACATCGTCCTGCTCGACTGGATGGTCGAAGGGCTGTCGGGGATCGAAGTCTGCCGCCAGCTGCGCCGCCAGGCCGAGACGCAGAATGTGCCGATCATCATGCTGACCGCGCGCGGCGAGGAAGAGGATCGCGTGCGCGGCCTCGAAACCGGTGCCGACGATTATGTCACCAAGCCCTTCTCCCCGCGCGAACTGGTCGCCCGCGTCAATGCGGTCCTGCGCCGCGTCCGCCCGGCGCTGGCCGGCGAGGCGCTGAGCTATGCCGATATCGAGATGGACACGGTCGGCCACCGCGTGCGGCGCGGCGGCGAAGTCGTGCCGTTGGGGCCGACGGAATTCCGCCTTCTCAAACACTTCCTCGAACATCCCGGCTGGGTTTTCTCGCGCGAACGGCTGCTCGATGCGGTGTGGGGCCATGATTCGGACATCGAATCGCGCACGGTCGACGTACATATCCGCCGCCTGCGCAAGGCGATCAATGTCGGCGACCGGCCCGATATTATCCGTACCGTCCGCTCGGCGGGCTATGCTCTGGACGCGACAGGCTGAAAACTTGCGCGGAAACCTTTTCGTGCCTGGTCGTTCTGGTTCGCAGCCTCAACGATAAAAGTCGAAAAGGAGCTATCCGATGAAGACTGTCGCTTTCATGGCCGCCCTGCTGATGGGCAGCGCCGCCGTCGCGCAGACCACGCCGCCGACGACGCCCGCCCCCGACGCCACCATGCAGCCGGGCACGACGACCGCGCCGACCCCGCCGGCCGACAACATGACCCCGCCGCCGGCGCCCGACGCCCCGGCAGCACCGGCTGATCCGATGGCGACCACCGCCGCCCCGGCCCCGATGGCGCCGCCGGCACCGCCCGCCCCGATGGCAGGTTCGCCGATGGCCGGCCAGCAGATTCAGTTCGCGCCGCCGCAGGTGACCCCGCCGCCGCCGGCGAAGGACAGCTACCCGGTGTGCACGCGCACGCTGAAGGATGGCTGCCGCAATCCGGGCGGCAAGTAACCCGCCCCGGCCTGGCGGCAAGCAACGGCGCCCCGCCCACCCGGCGGGGCGCCTTTTTCATGTCCGGCGGACAGGCGGAGAACCGATCTCGAAACGCAGGCCCTCCGACCTATATATCCGTCATGTTCGACCAGTTCCGCGAGGTAACGACATGACTGGCTCAACCGATCCGCGCGGCGCTGTGGGGGTGGCTGAACGCCCCTCCGCTCCCCCCACGATCGATGGCGTGCTCGAAACCGCGCTCTATGTCACCGATCTCGACCGTTCGGTTACTTTCTTCGCCGACGATCTCGGCCGGCCGGTGCTGCTGCGCAACGAGCGGATGGCCGCGTTCGATGCGGGGCGGCGCAGCGTTCTGCTGCTGTTCGCGCAGGGGCAGTCGGCGGAATCGATGGCGGTGCCCGGCGGCGCCATCCCCGGCCATGACGGCGCTGGCCGGCTGCACATGGCCTTTGCGATCGCCGATGCCGATTATGCCGCGTGGCGCGACCATCTCGAGCAGCGCGGGATCGCACTCACCAGCGAAATCCGGTGGCCCGGCGGCGGTCGCAGCCTGTATTTCGACGATCCCGACGGCCATGTCATCGAACTGGCCACGCCCGGCCTGTGGCCGAACTACTGACCGATCGCCCTGTATTGCATGAGCAATACACATGTGTCATACTCCCCTAATACAGGGAGGTAATGGCATGTATAGCGAGAGCGATCTGAACGGCGCGGTGGAGGCGGGCGTGCTGTCGCGCGACTCCGCCGACGCATTGCGTGCGCATATCGCGCAGCAACGCGCGACCCCGGTGGTGGATGAGGAGCATTTCCGCCTGCTGACGGGGTTCAACGACATCTTCGTCTCGGTCGCGCTCGCGCTGCTGCTGGTATCGCTCGCCTGGATCGGCGGCACGATCCTGACGCCACTGGGCGGTCTGGGCGTCGCGGGCGCCGCATGGTTTCTCGCCGAATATTTCACCGCGCGCCGCCGCATGGCGTTGCCCAGCATCCTGCTGCTGCTCGCGTTCGTCGGCGGGGTCGCTGCAACGCTGTTCGGGATCGTGGTCGAACTCGACCCGCAAAATGTGCCCGACCGGACGACCGCAATGATCTTCGCCGGCATCGGCGTGGTCGCGGCCGGCGCAGCATGGCTGCACTGGCGGCGGTTCATGGTGCCGATCACGGTTGCAGCGGGGGCAGCGGCCTTGGTCGCGACCGTGGCGTCGCTGATCGTCGCGGCGTTCCCGGTGCTCAAGGACAATTTCTACCCGGTGACCCTGCTCGGCGGGATCGCGGTGTTCGTCGCTGCGATGCGCTGGGACATGTCCGACCGCGACCGCCGCACGCGCCGCAGCGACGTCGCCTTCTGGCTGCACCTCGTCGCCGCCCCGCTGATCGCGCATTCGCTGTTCCAGCTGCTGGGCGTGTTCGGGCCGAGCGTCACCGCACCGATGGCGGCGGTGGTGATCGCGCTCTACGTCGTGTTCGGCCTCGTGGCGCTGGCGGTCGACCGCCGCGCGCTGCTCGTCTCCAGCCTCGCCTATGTCCTCTATGCGCTCTACGCGCTGTTCGAAAAGGCGGGGGCGGTCGAACGGTCGGCGGCGTTCACCGCCTTCGTCATCGGATCGGCGCTGCTGACCCTGTCGGTTTTCTGGCAACCGATGCGGCGTCAGGTGGTTGGACTGCTCGGCGGCATCGGCCAACGCCTGCCGCCCGTGGCGATGGCCTGAAAACTCATTCCTTGGAGCGTACCTTGCGGCCCCGGGCGACCGGGGCCGTTTTTTATTCCTCGACCAGCTTCATCAGCCGGCGCTCGACCGGGGCCAGTACCGGTCCCAGTTCATGCCCGCGCTTCACGATCGCGCCGGCTTCTCCCACCAGCGCCCAGATGCCCTGCTTGTTGCGCAAGCTCGGCCGCTTCTCGATGCGGAACTCGGGCCGTTCGGTCGCGCGGCGGAAGGCGCTGAACACCGCCGCCTCGCGCCCCAGATCGATCGCATAGTCGCGCCAATGCCCGGCGGCGACCATCCGGCCATAGAGGTCGAGGATGCGGGTCAGCTCGGCGCGTTCGAACCCGACCTGCCCCGGCTGGCGTGACGCGGGAAAGGGGGTGACGATTCCCATCAGGCGCGGTCGCGATGGTCCTGCTGCTCGGCCAGCAGCGCGTCGAGCTGCCGCTTGAGCGTTTCCACCTCGCAGCGCAGCAGCTCGATCCGCTGCGTCTGCGGATCGAACGTGTCGCGGCATGGCGTGCCATAGGGGACGAAGCGCGGATCGGGTGCCTGCCCGCCCTCGACCACGGTCGGTCGCGCCGGGATGCCGACGACGGTCGTCCCCTCCGGCACGTCCTTCGTCACCACCGCATTGGCGCCGACCCGCGCACGTGTCCCGATAGTGATCGGTCCCAGCACCTGCGCGCCCGACCCGATGATCGCGCCGTCGCTGATCGTCGGATGCCGCTTGCCGGCGATGCCGTTGTCGGGGCTGGTCCCGCCCAGCGTCACATTCTGGTAGATGGTGACGCCGTCGCCGATCTCCGCCGTTTCGCCGATCACGACGAAGCCGTGGTCGATGAAGAAATGCCGGCCGATCGTGGCACCCGGATGGATGTCGATCGCGGTCAGGAAGCGCGAAAAATGGTTGATCGATCGCGCGGCGAAATACCAGCGCGCGCGGAACAGCCGGTGCGAAACCTTGTGGAACGCGACCGCCCATACGCCGGGATAGGTCAGGATTTCGGCGCGCGACCGCGGCGCGGGATCGCGCGCCTTGATCGAATCCAGATAGCGCAACAGCCGCGCAACCATGTGCAGTTCCCTTGGTCGTCAGAATCCTGCGGTGCCGGCCCGCCACGAAACCCGCCTTCGCGCGTTTCGAAACGGACTCTCAACCCGGAATGTAGGCGGCCCGCCCCCATTCGCCAAGTCGTACTGTAGGCGCAACAAACCCTATGTATCTTGTAGGCATTGTCGTTTGCCGCCATCACTGAGCGCCGCTGCGCCAACTCGAAGGGAATGGGATGCTCGAGAATATCGACTGGGCGCGTCTGGCCGAGTTCATTGCCGCCGGATTTGCCGCCCAGATCGTCGATGGTGCGCTGGGCATGGCGTTCGGGGTGATTTCGTCGACCCTGCTGGTGAGCGTGCTGGGCGTGCCGCCCGCGACCGCCTCCGCCAGCGTGCATGTCGTCGAATGTTTCACGACCGGCGTGTCGGGGATCAGCCACGCGCTGCACAAGAATGTGAACTGGAAGCTGTTCTGGCGGCTGGTGCTGCCCGGCATCGCTGGCGGCGTTACCGGCGCCTATCTGCTGTCGTCGCTCGACGCTTCGGTCACGCGGCCGTTCGTGATGACCTATCTGGCCGGGATCGGCCTGTACCTGCTGTGGCGGGGCTTACGGAAGCCACCCGAGCCGAAGGAGCCGAAGGTCATCGCCCCGCTGGGGCTGGTCGGTGGGTTCCTCGACGCGGCGGGCGGCGGCGGCTGGGGTCCGGTCGTGACCTCCAACCTGCTGGTACAGGGCGCCACCCCGCGCACGACGATCGGCACGGTCAACACGGTCGAATTCTTCCTGACCGTCAGCATTTCGGCGACGTTCCTGTTCCATCTGGGGCTGGAGGCCTTCACCACCGCGGTTGCCGGCCTGCTGATCGGCGGCATCGTCGCCGCGCCGTTCGGGGCGATGTTCGCCAAACACATCCCGGCGCGCACGCTGCTGATCCTCGTCGGCGTCGTGCTGACGATCACCAGCCTGTACAGCGTGTATCGGGCGCTTTCATAGCGCAGGCAGAAAAAGAAACTGGTTCGCGCAGAGGCGCAGAGAGGCTCGTTTGGGGAAGCCGATCGCGTAGCGATCAGCCTCTTCGTAGGCTGCGGCTAGGATGAGGGTCCCGCTGACGCCGGACGATCGTGCGCCGCAACTCCTCCGCGCCGCCGCGCCTCCGCGCGAACCAGATTTCTTCTTACTTACGCCACCGCCGCGTGCACCGTCGCCACCCCCGCCAGCACCGCACCGATCCGCACCGCGCCCTGGATGACCTCGGCCTTCACGCCGTGCTTCTTCAGCACGTCCTCATGCGCGTCGATGCACATGCCGCAGCCGTTCATCGCCGACACCGCCAGGCTGAACAGTTCGAAATCGACCTTCTCGATCCCCGGCGCAGCGATCACGTTCATCCGGAGCTTCGCGGGCAGGTTGCCATATTCCTTGTTCTTGGCGAGGTGGACGAAGCGGTAATAGACGTTGTTCATCGCCATCACCGCCGCTGCGGCACGCGCCGCGTTCGCCGCCTCGGGCGACAGCTTGTCGGCGACTTCGGCCTCGGCCGCCTCGACCAGCGGCTTGTGACCGGTGGCATGGGCGCAGGCGAGCATCGTCCCGAACTTCTTCTGCGGGTCGAGCACCGTCTCGTTCAGCAGCGAGCCGACGTTCAGGCGGATATCCTTGGCGAAATCGGGCAGCTGGCCCGCAAATTCCTTGAGCGACATGGGATGTTACCTTCGATGAAAACACGTCACCCCAGCGCAGGCTGGGGTCTCCCAGTTACGGAGAGACCCCAGCCTGCGCTGGGGTGACGTTTGGGAATGGTCGGGCGGGACCGCAGCCCCGCCCGATAAATTATGCCGCGACCTGGAGGACGTCGTCGCCCTTGTTCCAGTTGCACGGGCACAGTTCGTCGGTCTGCAGCGCGTCGAGCACGCGCAGCGTCTCGGCCGGATTGCGGCCGACGTTCAGGCCGTTGACCTGCACCGCCTGGATCACATTGTCCGGATCGATGATGAAGGTCGCGCGGAACGCAACATGCTCGTTCTTGTCGAGGATGCCGAGCTTGCTTGCCAGCACCGCGCCATTGTCCGCGATCCACGGGAAATCGGCCGCGGCCAGATCCGGGTCCGACTTGCGCCACGCCAAGTGGACGTGCGCGGTATCGGTCGATGCGCCGATCAGCACGGCGTCGCGATCGGCGAAGTCTTCCTTCAGCTCGCTGTAACCGACGATTTCGGTCGGGCAGACGAAGGTGAAGTCCTTCGGCCAGTAGAACAGCACCTTCCACTTGCCCGGGAACGCGTCGTGGCTCAGCGTTTCGCCGGCCGGGAGCGCGTCGGTGCCCTGCTGAACGGGAACGGTGAATTCAGGGAGCTTGTCGCCAACGGTCAGCATGGAATGCCCTTTCTTATGGTGCAGTGCGCACCGTGAATTGCTGCGTTGCGATATAGGGTACGCGTTGGACCGATCCAATCGAAATTACCCTTGGGATTGATCGTCGCACTCGATAAGTAACCGGGCATGTCGGTGTACCTGCCTACCCTGAAACAGCTGCAATATCTGGTCGCGCTGCGCGACGCTGGTCATTTCGGCCGCGCCGCCGAGGCGTCGTTCGTCACCCAGTCGACGCTGTCGGCGGGCATTCGCGAACTGGAGACGCTGATCGGCGTAGTGCTGGTCGAACGTACCCGCCGCGTGGTGCGCTTCACGCCGCTGGGCGAAAGCATCGTCGCCAAGGCGCGCACCGTGCTGCGCGAGGCGGAGGAACTGACCGACATGGCGCGCGCCGCCGGACGACCGCTGTCGGGCGAGATGCGGATGAGCGTCATCCCGACCATCGCCCCGTTCCTCCTGCCCCAACTCCTCCCCCGCCTGCGCCGCGACTATCCCGACCTGAAACTGTATCTGCGCGAGGAGCCGAGCGCGGCGGCGTGCGAGGGGCTGCACCATGGCCGCACCGACTGCGTGCTGCTGGCGCTGCCCTATGGCTGTGGCGAGGTAGAAGTCGCGCCGCTGTTCGACGACCGGCTGTTCCTGGCGGTGCCGGGCAACGATGCCGCCGACACGACGCCGCTGGTCGCCGACGATATCGACGCCGAACGCCTGCTGCTGTTGGAAGACGGTCATTGCCTGAAGGACCATGCCCTGCGCGCGTGCGAACAGCCCGAAGCGCGCGGACAGGCGATGATGATGGGCACGTCGCTCCACACCATCGTCCAGATGGTCGACAATGGCTTGGGCACCACCATGCTGCCGCAGATGGCGATCGATGCCGGCATCCTCGACAATACCGGGGTCACCGCCCGCCCGATCGAGGCGAAGAACGCGTCGCGGCGCATCGCGCTGGTGTGGCGACGCGCCTCTCCGCGCGAGCGGGATTTTCGGCTGCTGGCAGAGGTACTTGGCGCGCAACG
Source organism: Sphingomonas sp. ABOLH (assembly GCF_003951715.1). Taxonomy (NCBI): domain Bacteria; kingdom Pseudomonadati; phylum Pseudomonadota; class Alphaproteobacteria; order Sphingomonadales; family Sphingomonadaceae; genus Sphingomonas; species Sphingomonas sp. ABOLH. Next base: position 44,123 of record NZ_QQWV01000027.1, read on the forward strand.
GCCCTGATCCTTCGGGCAGCGCGGGAACCGTTGGCGTGGGAAAACCGTATTTCTCCGGTCGCTGCTCGATCGGACAGCGAACATGTTTCGACCGCAACCACCGGAGAAAACCGATGATTCGCGCAACGATTTCGGCCGCCGCGCTCACCCTGTCGCTGACCGCCGCCGCCTATGCCCAGACCACGACTGCCCCGACTGCGCAGACGGGGGTGAAGACCGGCACGACCGCCACCGTGCAGACTCCGGTCGGCACCGTCCAGACCGGCGTGAACACCAACATCAACGCAGCTGCCAAGGCACCGGTGACCGTCGGCGGCGCGCCGATGCTGCCGACCGCGACCATCGTCGCCAACGCGTCGAAGGCCAGCAACCTCACCACCCTGGTCAAGGCGGTGCAGGCCGCCGACCTGACCGCCACGCTGTCGGGCCCCGGTCCCTTCACCGTCTTCGCGCCGACGGATGAAGCGTTCGGCCGCCTCGCCCCCGGCACGCTCGACCAGCTGATGAAGCCCGAGCAGAAGGCCTCGCTCGCCAAGCTGCTGAAGTATCACGTCGTCGCGGGCAAGCTCGACGCCGCGGCGCTCAAGCAGCAGATCCAGGCCGGCGGCGGCACCGCCACGCTGACCACCGTCGAGGGCCAGCCGCTCAAGGCGACGCTGGAAAACGACGCACTGGTGCTGACCGATGTCGGCGGCGGCAAGAGCTATGTCACGCAGTATGACGTCGAACAGTCGAACGGCATCGTTCACGTGGTGAACGGCGTGCTGGCACCGAAGCTCGGCTGATCCGGGGTTCAGGCGAGAATGGAGCCGGGCGGGAGCGATCCCGCCCGGTTTTGTTTTGGGGCGCTGCCCTGCCCCGCCATTCCGTCCGGTTCGAGCAGCTTCGAGCGAAGTCGAGAAGCGTCCGTCGAGAACTCCTGCCGCAAACGGACCCTTCATGGGTCACCCCAGCGGAACCCCGTTCTCGATACGCGCTCTCGACGAGCTCGATCGCTACTCGAACCAAACGGGATTGGACGGGTTTGGGTTGGGACTTCTCCAGCCGTTCGTCCTGAGTAGCCATTGAGCTTGTCGAAGGGGCGTATCGAAGGACCCGCCCCAAGCACCTCAGCCAAGATCCCCCCACCGCGCGGCGGCCGCGTCGTCACTCTCCCGCGTCTCGACCCAGCGCGTCTCTGCCCCCCGCCGCTCGCGCTTCCAAAACGGCGCCCCGGTCTTCAACCGGTCGATCAGGAACGCACAGGCTTCCAGCGCCGCGCCGCGATGCCGTGCGGTCGTCGCGACGAACACCACCCGGTCGCCGGGCACCATCGGCCCGACGCGGTGCACGACCGTCGCCTTCACCAGCGACCAGCGCGCCACCGCCTGCTCGCACAAAGCCTCCAGCGCGCGCTCGGTCGCTCCCGGATAATGTTCGAGCGCCAGTTCGGTGACGCCATCGTCACCACGCACCAGCCCGGTAAAGGTCGCCACCGCCCCCGCATCCGCCCCCTCGGCCGCCGCAAATTCGGCGGCGAGGTCGATCGGTGCCGCCTGCACGACCACGCGGATCATCCGCCGGTCACCGGGGGAAAGATCGCGACCTCGCGCGCGCCGGCGATCGGCGTATCGAGCGCCACGAACGCCTGGTCGACCGCCGCGCGCAGCCTTTGCCCATCGGCAAAGGCCGTCGCATAGCCCCCGCCCCTTGCCGCCAGCCAGTCGACCAGATCGGCGACGGTCGCCACCTCGGCCGGCGGGTCGACCCGCTCGCCCGCCACGCCGATCGCCTCGCGCACCCAAGCGAAATACAGCAGCTCGATCGCCATTATGTGTCCATGTGCCGGAGACCGAGCCGCAGATAATCCCAGCCGGTGATCGCGGTCAGCACCGCCGCGCCCCACAGGCAGACGAGCCCGGTCACATGCACGAAGCTATAGGCCGGCACCGCCCCGGCGAGGATCAGCGCCCCGAACGCGACCAGCTGCAGCGTCGTCTTCCACTTGGCCAGCTGCGACACCGGCAGAGATACCTGAATGCCGGCGAGGAACTCGCGCAGCCCCGACACCGCGATCTCGCGCAGCAGGATGATGAGCGCGGCGATCAGGTGGATGCCGGTGATGATCGCCACGTCATGCCGCGTGCCGACCAGCATCAGGATGACGGCGGCGACCATGATCTTGTCGGCGATCGGGTCGAGGAACACGCCCAGCTTCGACACCGTGCCCTGCGCGCGCGCCAGATAGCCGTCGAAATAGTCGGTGATCCCCATCAGGCAATAGAGTGCGAAGGCAATGGCATAGCCCGCCTCCCACATCGGCCACCACAGGAACGCGACCAGCAGCGGCACCGCCAGGATACGCGACAACGTCAATATGTTGGGAAGCGTCAGCACAGTTCGGCGCTTAGCATCCCCGGCCCCTCACGCGAAAGCGGCAAAACGGCGTTGAAGCAGGCGGAGGGGCTGGCTACACCCGATCCAACCAAGCCGACAGGCACGTAGATCAGGTCGTACCCGGAATGAATAATGCGCTGGGGTTGCTCAAGCAGCGCCGTTTCCTGCCGCTGTTCGTCACCCAGTTTCTGGGCGCGTTCAACGACAACCTCTTCAAGCATGCGATGGTGCTGTTCGCGACATACCAGTTGTTCAAGGACCCGGCGAGCGAACAGAATTTCAACGCACTGGCCACCGGTCTGGCCATCCTGCCGTTCGTTTTGCTGTCCGCACTGTCGGGACAGCTGGCCGACACGCATGACAAGGCGCGGATCATCCGCATCGTGAAGACGGCGGAAATCGGCATCATGCTCTATGGCGCGGCCGGCATGCTGATCGCGCGCACCGGCTATGTCACCACCGGCGTGGTGATGATGCTGAGCGCGGTCGTGATGCTCGGCGTCCATTCGACCTTTTTCGGGCCGATCAAATACGCGATCCTGCCCCAGCATCTGGAGGATCATCAGGTGCTGGGCGGCACCGGGCTGATCGAGGCGGCGACCTATCTCTCGGTGCTGACCGGCACGATCGTCGCCGGCTGGATCAGCGTCGAATGGGCCGCCGGGCTGGTCGTCGTCGTGGCGATCATCGGCTGGTTCACCGGGCGGCTCGTGCCCCCGGCACCGCGCAGCGGGCCGGAACTGGTCATCAACTTCAATCCCTTCACCTCGTCCTGGCACCTGATCGCGGCGACGATGCATATCCGCCGGCTGTTCCTTGCGATCGTCGCGATCAGCTTCTTCTGGACGATCGGGTCGGTGCTGATCGTGATCTTCCCGGTGCTGGTGAAGAATGTGCTGACCGCCGACCAGCAGGTCGCCTCGCTCACCATCGCGATCTTCTCGATCGGGGTCGCGATCGGGTCGGTCATCATCAATGCGTTGCTCAAAGGACAGATCTCGGCGCGCTATTCGCCCGCATCGGTCATCGCGATGGCGTTGTGCGTACTGGCGTTCGCGTTCGAGGCGAAGGCCTGGGTCCCGGCGCCCGACGGCACGCTTTATGGCGTGATCGACTTCGCCACCCATCCGCAATCGCTGCTGCTGCTCGCCACGCTGGCGCTGATCGCGATCTTCGGCGGCATGTTCGTGGTCCCGCTCTATGCGTTCCTGACGACGACGGTGACCAAGGACCAGACCGCGCGGACGGTGGCGGCGAACAACGTCGTCAACTGTGCCTCGATGACGATCGGCGCGGTCAGCGTCATCCTGCTGACCAAGGCCGGCCTCGGCCCCACCGACATGCTGCTGATCGTCGCCGCCATGTGCCTCGGCTCGGCATGGCTCGCATGGCGGCTGCACAAGGCGTGCGACGACGGCTGCCCGGCTTGAAGACACCGTCACCCCAGCGAAGGCTGGGGTCGCAAGTGGCTCCTGCTGCGCGCTACCATGGCGAGATCCCGGCCTTCGCTGGGATGACGTCGAGTTCGGTCGACCCGCCCTACAGAAAGAACGTGTAGAAGCAGATGAAGAAGGCGGTGAAGCTGACCGTGAACAGCTTCAGGTCGCTGTCCTCGCTGCGCACCGGAACGCTGGCCATACGCGGCAGCGTGGCGCGGAACGGGTGGCGGCGGCGGGGTGCGTGCGGCTTCATCATGGCCGCGTTAACGCATTATTTACCTTTTTGTCGCCTGCCGCATTTTCGGGCAGCCGTCCGATTACGGGACGGACGCCCTCAACCCGCCGACACCGCGCGGTCGAGGTGCAGATAGGCCGGGGTGAACGACGCGACCCCGCACAACGCGTCAAGGTCGAGAATCGTCAGCGTCCGCCCACCCCAGGCGATCAACCCGTCGCGGCGCAATTCCTGCACCATGCGATTGACGTGCACCGGGGTCAGGCCCGTCGCCTCCGCCAGATCGGCCTGGGTCAGCGGAAATTCGCAGGCGCGGCCCATGCACCGCCCGCTCGTCCGCAACCGGAAATAGACTTCGCAGAACAGCAGCGCGATACGTTCGCGCGCGCTGCGCAGGCCGAGGCTGGCGATCCATTCGCGCTGCGTGCCCATCGCCACATGGTTGTTCCACCACAGCGCGCGGGCGATCGTGGCGCTTTCCCGCCCCAGCGCGGCGAGCGCATCGGGCGCGACCTCCGCCACGGTCATCGTCGTGATCGTGCCGACCGCATGATCGGACCGCGCCACCGCCTGCGGATAGGGATCGATCAGGTCGCCCGGCAGCAGCAGCGACAGCAGCTGGCGCCGCCCGTCGGACAGCTGGCGATAGCGGCACGCCCAGCCGTCGAGCACGACATGCACGAATCGCGGCACTTCCCCTTCCGCCACCACGTCGCGACGCGGGGCGATGACCCGCTGCCGCTGGTCGAGCAGGGCATCGATCGCCGTCCGATCGGCGTCGGTCAGTTCGGAAAATGCGTGCAGTCGCGATCGGTACCGCAGATCATGGCCCCCAGTCATAGGGCCGTTCAGCTAGCCGCTATCGCGACCGCGCACGATATACTGGTATAATCGCGAACGGTTCGCGTGTTTTTTGTAATATGGCCGAAACGATTATACGACGGCCAACAAAAAACCCCGCATCGCTGCGGGGTCCTTGGAAAAATGGTGGAGCCGAGGGGGATCGAACCCCTGACCTCTGCAATGCCATTGCAGCGCTCTCCCAGCTGAGCTACGGCCCCGTCCATTTTGTCGGGGCCGCTGCTGGTGGGCAGCCCCGCTTCCCCGTTGGGGAGGAGCGCCCTCTATGCGGAGGGCGCCGGTTTGGCAAGCGGCTTTTGTTGCCGCCCGCCAAAAAATCAACGCTCGGCGTCGTTGTCCTCGTCGGACGTGTCGACGCCCAGGTCGTCGTCGCCGCCCAGATCGACATCGTCGTCCGCCGACGGCTCGTCGTCGCCCTCGATGTCCAGATCGGCGTCGAGATCCGTATCCTTCTCGCCATCCTTGTCGCCGCCGACCTTGACCTGCTCGAACGGCAGCGGCTGCTTCGACTTCAGGATCGGTTCGGGCGTCCAGTGCACGCCGCAATTGATGCAGGTGACGGGATCGTCATTGCCCAGGTCGTAGAAGCGCGTCGCGCATTTCGGACAGGTACGCTTCGTACCCCATTCCGGCTTCACCATGTGTAGCCAAACCTTTCGGTATCGTGGAAGAACGGGGCACATACCCCGGATGGGGCCGCGCCTTGCCATAGCGGGCACGCGCTGTCAAAGCCGCCGGTCATGCACGACGCCACCCCCACCCCGCTTTCCGTCGCCGCCAGCGGCCCGCTGACCGGCACCGCCCCCGTTCCCGGCGACAAGTCGATCAGCCACCGGTCGCTGATGCTTTCCGCGCTCGCCGTCGGCACCAGCCGCGTGACCGGTTTGCTGGAGGGTGAGGACGTGCTCGCCACTGCCGCCGCGATGCGGGCGATGGGTGCCGTGATCGAACGCGGCGACGACGGGATGTGGACCATCGACGGCGTCGGCGTCGGCGGGCTGCTGCAACCCGCGACCGCCTTGGAAATGGGCAATTCGGGCACCTCGACCCGGCTGCTGATGGGTCTGGTATCGAGCCACGCCATCACCGCGACCTTCACCGGCGACGCCTCGCTCAGCAAGCGCCCGATGGGCCGCGTCATCGAACCGCTGTCGCGGATGGGTGCCGAGTTCACCGCCAGCCCCGGCGGCCGCCTGCCGCTGATGCTGCGCGGGATCGTGCCCGCCGTGCCGATCGACTATACGCTGCCGGTCGCCTCCGCGCAGGTGAAGTCGGCGATCCTGCTCGCCGGCCTCAACACGCCGGGCATCACCCGCGTCGTCGAACCGGTCCCGACCCGCGACCATAGCGAGCGGATGCTGACCGGCTTCGGCGCGAAGCTGACCGTCGAGGAAACCCCCGCAGGCCGCGTCATCGAACTGCACGGCGAAGCGGAATTGCAGCCACAGACGATCACCGTCCCTGGCGATCCGTCCTCCGCCGCCTTCCCGGTCGTCGCTGCGCTGCTGGTGCCGGGCAGCCATGTCACGATCACCAATGTCGGCCTGAACCCGACCCGCGCCGCGCTGTTCGACGTGCTGCGCGCGATGGGCGGCGACATCACCTTCGAGAATCGCCGCGAGGTCGGTGGCGAGCCGGTCGCCGACCTGGTCGTCCGCGCCTCGACGCTGACCGGCATCGATGTCGACCCGGCGGTCGCCCCGGCGATGATCGACGAATTCCCGGTCCTGTTCGTCGCCGCCGCGCTCGCCCAGGGGCGCACCGTCACGCGCGGTCTCGAAGAGCTGCGCGTCAAGGAAAGCGACCGCATCACGACCATGGCCGAAGGACTGCGCGCGATCGGCGCGCGGGTCGAGGAGACCGAGGACGGCCTGATCATCGACGGCACCGGCGGCGACCTGTTGCCCGGCGGCGGAACGGTCGAGGCAAAGCTCGACCACCGCATCGCGATGAGCTTCGTCGTCGCCGGCCTCGTCTCGCGCGCGCCGGTCACCATCGACGACATGGCACCCGTGGCGACCAGCTTCCCGACCTTCACCACGCTGCTGCGTGGCCTCGGCGCATCGCTGTGATCATCGCGGTCGATGGCCCGGCGGCATCGGGCAAGGGCACCATCGCGCGGGCGCTGGCACGGCATTACGGCCTGCCGCATCTCGACACCGGCCTGCTCTATCGCGCGGTCGCGACCCGCGTGCTGCGCGACGGCATGGACCCGACGCGTGAGGCGGATTGCGTCGCCGCCTGCGACTTTTCCGACACGCTGCTCGACGACCCGTGGCTGCGCACCGACGAGGCCGGACAGACCGCCTCGATCGTGTCCGCCCATCCGCTGGTGCGCTCGGCGCTGCTGCGCCGCCAGCGCAAGTTCGCGCAGCAACCGGGCGGCGCGGTGCTCGACGGACGCGACATCGGCACGGTCATCGCCCCCGACGCCGATGCCAAGCTGTTCGTGAAGGCGACCCCGGCGATCCGCGCCCGCCGCCGCCACACCGAACTGGCGAAGGCGGGGTCGAGCGTCACCTATGACCGCGTCCTCGCCGACATCCGCGCCCGCGACGAACGCGATTCGAGCCGATCGACCGCGCCGCTGGTCATGGCCGCCGACGCCGCGCCGCTCGACACCAGCACCCTGTCGATCGAAGTCGCGGTCGAACGCGCCATTGCGCTCGTCGAGGCACAGCGGGGCAAGTAAGCTGCAACCTTCACCCCCGGACCGTACCCCCGCCTGCGCGGGGGTACGAGGAATTGGCTAGAGGTAGACCCAACTGCCCGCAGACGGGGTTAGGAACGTCACCCCTTTCCTACATGGCAGCCACCTGCCATCGTCGGCGGGTCACCCCTTAACACCCGCCGCCCGCACGTCTCTACCGACCACCGCCACATCCATCGCGCAAACACGTCACTAGTGTGAACTTAGTGAACTTTGACCCGCGAACCGCTCGCAAAAGGCCCTGTCACCGCCCGCCGCCCGCCTCTATACCT
>NZ_QQWV01000028.1:0-48685 GCF_003951715.1 Sphingomonas sp. ABOLH
ATATCGGCGCCCGTAGGGCGGCACCACATAAAAGGGGCAGGAAAGCCTGCGAATAGCATCTGCTGGCATCGTACCGGATTTGTTCGCCCTTAGCGTGCAGATACGTCACTTTCGTGTAGTCACCCCTACACGAATGCGACCTGCCACAGTCCTTGCCGCTCTTTGAACCGAAGGCCGCTATTGCGCAGCACTCGCAAGACCACGCGAAACCGTGGCGAGCGTGAACTTTGTGAACTTATTTCGAAAAAGCCTTATTTATCAATGGCCCGCCAAACACCCGTCACCCCAGCGAAAGCTGGGGTCTCCCTCGGCTCCTGCCCTGCGCGACGACCGGCAGACCCCAGCCATCGCCGGGGTGACGGGTAAGCCTCGAGGGACCACCCCTAACGCGGCACCAGCACCACCGTCGTCGGCGTGGCCCCCAGCGCGATGGTCGTGAAGCCCCGCTCCACCGTGCCGCGATCGATCCGATAGGGTGCGCCGCCCGCCGGTGCCTCGACCGACAGGTGCGCGGCGGGCGTGGTCGCGCTGGCCGGGTCGAGGGTCAGCTCGATGCGGCGCGTGGCCGGATACCAGCGGGCGCGCGCGATCCGGCCCGCCGCCAGCGTGATCCACTGCCCCGCCGGCGCCACGAACAGCCGGGTCCGCGCACCGTCGTGCGGCACGATCTCGACGGCCTGGGGCCCCGCCGTCACCGCGCCGCCGAACCCCAGCCACCCGAAGGTCGCATCGCGCACCAGATAGGTCGCGGCGGCATAGGCATGGCCGAAATAGCCCATGCCGTAATCGCCGCTATACGCGTCCCACCGCATCATGTCGGGTTCGGAATGGAACGCGGCGGAGGCAAAGCCGTCGCGGTCGATATTGGTGATCCCGCCCATGAACCCGCCATAGGCGACGCGCAGCAGGTGCAGGTCGGCGGGGTCGCGGCGGAACGCGTCGAACAGCGGCACGGCGTTCAGCGCCGATCCGTAATGGTGGATCTGCCGCTCGATCCGCGCGACCTTGCCCCCGTACAGGAAATCCCAATAGCGCCGCGCATTGCCGTTATAGCCCCAGTGCGGCACGGTCGGGTCATAACCCAGGATCACCTCGCGCGTGACCGCCGCCTCGCGCGCATGGCCGAAATGGCGCATCCACGCATAGACTTCGGGCTGGCCGGTCGAATCCCACGCCATTTCGCTGCCGAACGGATAGGCGAGCGTGCGCCAGTGATCGGCCCGCGCCTTCATCAGCTTCTCGATCTCGGCGGCCCTGGCGGTCATCCCCTCGCGCTGCAGGTCGGTCAGGATTTCGAGGAACACCTCGCCCTCCATCTGCCCGAACTGCGCATAATGCGGCGCGTCGCGCATCATCGCGACGGTCGTCTGCGCGGCATGGTCGAGGTAGAAGCGCCAGTCGTGGCGCGTGACCAGCCCTTCATGGTGCCGCGCCAGGCGATAGAGCACCCAATGGCCGATCGCGACATGCGGGTAATTATACGACCGGCCCGGATCGTCGGCCTGCTTGCGGTCCCACGACGCCCAGGTCGTCCAGTCGATGCCCTTGTCGTAATAGCCGGCGAACGCCTTGGGATCGTAATAGAACAGGCTCTTCTTCACCCCGCCGCCGGGGACCTGCAACTTGCCCAGCACCGTCTCGTCGACCATCCGCTCCAGCTTGGCGACCTCGTGCGGCTCGGGATGGTCGAGCTGCTTCATGATCGCGGCGACCCACGATCCGCCGCCGCCCTCGTCGCTCATGCCCGCGATCCACACCCGGCTGTCCTGCGTGACGATGCGGTCGGCGTCGCGGTCATAGGTCAGGATCGACGGCGCGCGGCGGAACGGGTCGCTGGCATCGTCGAACCATTGCCGGGTCGTCGCGAACCGCCCCAGATCGGCCGACACCTGCGCCAGCGGCTTGGTGACATAATAATGCACGCTCTGCACGCTGCCATCGGCATAGCGGATCGCGACCCGCGCCCGGCCCCATCCCTTGCCCGTCACCCGCCAGCGATGCCACCCCGCCGGCCCGGCGACCTCGGTCAGCGTCAGCGCATCGGCGGGGGTGACGCTGATCCCGCGCACCGCCTGGGGCGATCGGACGAACAGGTCGGCGGGGCTGTCGGTCGGCACGACATAGCCCGGCAACCCGATCGCCAGCGGCCGGCCCGCCGCCTGCAAGCTGCCCTCGATCCCCCGGATCGACGGCGCGGTGACGAAGCGGACGCCGATGCTGCGCCGCTCGCCAGGGGCCAGGGTGAAGCCGGTGGCCGGGTTCCACGGCTGCCCCTTGTCCGCCATCGCGCTGCTGGCGACCATCCAGTCGTAGAACCCCTCGAACGTCTGCCGGCGCGGGGTGCGGTCGGTAAAGATGTCGCCGGCGCCGGCCTCCTTCGCATCGTGCAGGATGCGATATTGTTCGAGCGGGGTGCGCCCGTCGGGCAGGACCAGCAGCGCCGGTCCCCTGCCGTTCAGCCGGGTGACCTGCAGATAGCCGGCGTCGTTGCCGATATAGGGATCGACGAAGCTGCCCTTGGCATGCGCCTGTTCCAGCGTGCGGTCGGTGATGATGTTGTCGAACACCATCGGCATGCCCAGCGCGCCGATCTCGACCGGTGCCGTCCCGCGATTGTGCAGCGTGAAGCGCAGCACCGGCCCTCCGCGCTGGCGCAGCCATGCCCGTTCGATCGACAGCGGCATGCCCTCGCCCATCGTCGGGGTCAGGTCGGCGCGGGCCAGCACCTCGCCCCCCGCGGCAAGCGCCCGGACCGGTACGCGCCGCCTGGCCGAGGAGAAATCGCGCCACGCCCCCGCGCTGCCGACCGTGCGCAGCCGCAGGTGCAGGTCGCCGATCTGGGCATAGCCGTCGCCCCGTCGCTCGGCCGCGCGGTCGCCGGGCGCGAAATCGAACCCCGGCTCGCTGGTCGGCGACAGGTGCAGCAGCGTCTGGCTGGCCGGGTCGAGCGTCAGGCGGAGCGGCCCGACGATATGGGCGGACGGCGTGCGCTGCGTCGGGGCGGAGGGCGCCGGCGCGGCGAGGATCGCGCCCCCGGCCAGTGCCGTTGCCAGTGTCATCGCACCGCACGCTGTTACAAACCGCCGCATCCCGTCATCATCCCTGTTGTCCGGTCGGTTGACTCCGACCCATATCGGCTTATCGTATACCATATTCTGAGGAGATGGAAATGCTGGTTGGTCGTCGTGCGTTCCTGTTGTCGTCCGCGACGCTGCCCATGCTGACCATCCCGGCAGCGGCACAGCGCGGGGCCGGCCTGCCGGCGAAGGCGCGGCCGTTCCCGCTGTCGGCGGTGCGGCTGCGCCCGTCCGATTATGCCCGCGCGGTGGAGGTGAACAAGGCCTATCTGATGCGGCTGTCGCCCGACCGGCTGCTCCACAATTTCCACGTCTTTGCCGGGCTGCCGGCCAAGGCGCCGGTCTATGGCGGGTGGGAAAGCGACACGATCGCCGGCCATACGCTTGGCCATTATCTCTCCGCGCTGGCGCTGATGCATGCGCAGACCGGGTGCGGCGACTGCGTGACGCGTGCCGACTATATCATCGGCGAACTGGCGCGGTGCCAGGCGGCGCATGGCGACGGCTATGTCGCGGGCTTCTCGCGCAAGCGAAAGGACGGCAGCATCGTCAACGGCAAGGAAATCTTTCCGGAGATCATGCGCGGCGACATCCGCTCGGGCGGGTTCGACCTCAATGGCTGCTGGGTGCCCTATTACAACTGGCACAAGCTCTATACCGGGCTGTTCGACGTCATCGACCATATCGGCCCGAACGCGCGGGCGATGGCGATCGCAGTGGCGCTGGGCGGCTATATCGAACGGGTGTTCGCCGCGCTTGGCGACGATCAGGTACAGGTGATGCTGGCCTGCGAATATGGCGGTCTGAACGAGAGTTTCGCCGAACTGCACGCCCGCACCGGCGACGCGCGCTGGCTGCGCCTGGCCGAACGGATCTACGACAGGCGCATGCTCGACCCGCTGACGCAGAAGCGCGACCAGCTGGCGAATTTCCATGCCAATACGCAGGTGCCCAAGCTGATCGGCCTCTCCCGGCTGCACGAGATCACCGGCAAGCCCGAACAGGCGACCGCCGCGCGCTTCTTCTGGGAACAGGTGGTGCGCCACCACAGCTACGTCATCGGCGGCAATGCCGACCGCGAATATTTCAGCGCGCCCGACACGATCGCGCAGCACATCACCGAACAGACCTGCGAATCGTGCAACACCTACAATATGCTCAAGCTCACCCGGCACCTGTTCGCCTGGGAGCCGGACGGGGCGCTGTTCGACTTCTACGAACGCGCCCACCTCAACCACATCATGGCGCATCAGGAACCGGTCGACGGCGGCTTCACCTATATGATGCCGCTGATGTCGGGGGCGAAGCGCGAATATTCGGCGCGCGATGGCGAGGAGTTCTGGTGCTGCGTCGGCACCGGCATGGAAAGCCATGCGAAACATGGCGAGAGCATCTTCTGGACCGGCGACGACACGCTCATCGTCAACCTCTATATCCCCGCCGATGCGCAATGGGCCGCGCGCGGCGCGATGCTGGGGCTGGACACCTTCTATCCCTTTACCGGCGAGGCGACGCTGACCTTCACCACGCTCGATCGGCCCGGCAATTTTCCGGTGGCGCTGCGGGTGCCGGGATGGGCGAAGACGCATGAGGTGCTGGTCAACGGCCGGCCGGTCGATGCCGCGTCGGCGGGCGGCTATGCCATCGTGACCCGCCGGTGGAAGGCGGGCGACCGCTTGACGATCCGCCTGCCGCTCGACCTGCGGATCGAACCGACGCCGGGCGATGCGCAGACGGTGGCGGTGCTGCGCGGGCCGCTGGTGCTGGCGGGCGATCTCGGCCGGGCCGACCGGACGTGGGACAAGCCCGATCCGTCGATGGTCGGCGACGACCTGATCGCCGCCTTCGCGCCTGTCGCGCCGCAGGAGGCGCAATATGCGACGCAGGGCATCGTCCGTCCCGGCGACCTGACCTTCGTCCCCTTCTATCGCCAATATGACCGGCGCTCGGCGGTCTATTTCAAACGCTTCAGCGATGCTGAGTGGAAGACCGAGGAGGCGGCGTTCCTTGCCGAACAGGCGCGGCAGCGCGAACTGGCGACGCGGCAGGTCGACGTCATGCACCTGGGCGAGATGCAGCCCGAGCGCGATCACCAGCTGACCTCCGAAATCTCCTATGCCCTCGTCTATCGCGGGCGCAACGGGCGCGACGCGCGCAGCGGCGGCTTCTTCGAATTCACCATGGCGGTCAAACCCGGTCCGCTGCTGCTGCAGGCGACCTATTGGGGCGACGAACGCAAGCGCAGCTTCGACATCCTGGTCGATAACCAGCGGATTGCGACGCAGACGCTGGACGCCGACCGGCCGGGGTCGTTCTTCGACGTCGACTATCCGATTCCCGAAGCGCTGACCAAGGGCAAGACGCGGGTGAAGGTGCGGTTCGTGCCGCATGACCGCAACAGCGCCGGGACGGTGTTCGGCGTCCGGCTGTTCGCGGCGAAGCGGGGCACGGCAGCGTGAACGACGACCGGGTGCACATGACACTCGACGCGGTGCGCGCCTATGCGCGCGCCACGCTCGCCCGCGTCGGCCTTGCCCCGGCGCATGTCGCGGCGGTGGCGGAGACGATCGTCGCGGGCGAACGCGACGGGTGCGGCGCGCACGGGTTGTACCGGCTGCTGGTCGCGGCACATTCGGTCGCCTGCGGCGTGGTGGTGCCCGATGCGGTGCCGGTGCTGCTCGAACCACGCGCGGGCGGCGTGGTGCGGGTCGATGGCCGGGGCGGCTTGGCGCAGCTGGCCTTCGATACCGGGCGCGACGCGCTGGTCGATGCGGCACGCGCCAACGGCATCGCCGCGCTGGCGATCACCAACGTCGTCCATTTCGCCGCGCTGTGGCCGGAGGTGGAGGCGCTGGTCGACCGCGGGCTCGTCGCGCTGGTGGTGACCGCCAACCACGCCTGGGTCGCCCCGGCCGGCGGCACGCGGCCGGTGTTCGGCACCAACCCGATCGCCTTTGGCTGGCCGCGCGCGGGCGGGGTGCCGTTCGTGTTCGACTTCGCGACCAGCGCCGTGGCGCGCGGCGAGATCGAACTGCACCGCCGCGCGGGCACGCCCGTTCCCGCCGACTGGGGCCATGCGCCGGACGGCGGCGACACGACCGATCCGGCCGAGGTGCTGGCCGGGGCGATGCGCACCTTCGGCGGGCACAAGGGCTCGGCACTGGCGCTGATGGTCGAACTGCTCGCCGGGCCGCTGCTCGGCGACCTGACCAGCGCCGAATCGATCGCGTGGGATGCCGGGCGCAAGGGGTCGCCGTTGGGCGGCGAGCTGATCTTGGCGCTCGATCCCGCCGGGTTCCTGGGGGCGGCCGCCGCCGAACAGATGGCGCGCGCCGAAAGCGTGTTCGCCGCGATCGAGGGGCAGGGCGCGCGCGTGCCCGGTGCGCGCCGCCACGCGCTGCGCCCGGTCAGCGAGAGCGACGGGGTGTGGGTGTCGCGCGCGCTGCTCGACGATATCGACCGGACGACGGGGGGAACGGCATGACGATCGCCATGGCACTGACGCTGGTGCTGGCGCTGCCCGCGCCGGCACAGGCGACGAACGACGCGGTGTTCCGCCGCCTGTCGGACCAGGAATATGCGTGGCGCAAGACGCTGCGCGGCCCGGGCGAGGATGCGCCGGTCAGCGCCAATGCGACGCTGCCCGATGTCGGCCCGGCGGCGCAGGCGGCGATGACCCGGCGCTGGAGCGATACGCTCGCCGCGCTCGACCGGATCGATCCCGCCACGCTCACCCCCGCCGCGCGCGAGGATTACGCCGTCTATCGCGGCCAGGTCGCGGCATTGCTCGCCCAGCAACGCTTTCGCGATTTCGAAAAGCCGCTCAACGCCGATACCAGTTTCTGGATGAGCGTCGCCGACATGGCGCGCGCCGACTATCGCGACGAGGCGGCGTTGCGCCTGTACCTGTCGCAGCTGGCCAGCCTGCCGCGCTATTACGACCAGCAGATCGCCAATATGCGCGCCGGGTTGCAGCGCGGCTTCACTCCGCCGCGCATCACGCTCCAGGGCCGCGATGCCGGCGTGGCGGCGGTGGTGCAGGCCGGGCCGGGCGAGGCATCGCCCTTCTACGCACCGTTCCGCACCCTGCCCGCGACGATCCCCGCCGACCGGCAGGCGGCGCTCCGGGCCGAGGCGAAGCGGGTCATCGCGACCGCCGTGGTCCCGGCGCATGCCCGGCTGATGGCGTTCCTGCGCGACGACTATATCCCGCATGCGCGCGAGGGGCTGGCAGCCTATGGCCTGCCCGACGGCCGTGCCTATTACCGCTCCAAGGTCCGCGAATTCGTGACCCGCGACATCGCGCCCGAGGAGATCCACGCCATCGGCCTTGCCGAAGTCGCCAAAATCCGCGCGCGGATGCAGCAGGTGATGACGCAGGTGCAATGGCAGGGCGACCTGCCGTCGTTCCTGAACCACCTGCGCACCGATCCGCAATTCTATGCGAAGACGCCGCAGGAGCTGCTCGACCGCGCGGCATGGATCGCCAAGACCTTCGACGGCAAGGTCGCGACCTATTTCGGGCGGCTGCCGCGGATGCGTTTCGCGATCAAGCCGGTCGCGCCGGAGATCGCGCCTTTCTATACCAGCGGGCGCGGCGGGCCGGGCATCTATATGGTCAACACCTATGACCTGCCCTCGCGCGGGCTCTATTCGCTGCCCGCGCTGACGCTGCACGAAAGCGCGCCGGGCCATGCGTTCCAGATGCCGTTCGCGATGGAGCTGAGCGACCTGCCCGAATATCGCCGCAACGAGTATATCTCCGCCTATGGCGAGGGCTGGGCGCTGTATTGCGAGGCGCTGGGCGAGGATATGGGGATGTACGAAACGCCCTATGAGACGTTCGGCATGCTCAGCTACCAGATGTGGCGCGCCGCGCGACTGGTCGTCGATACCGGCATCCATTCGCAGGGGTGGAGCCGCGAGCGGGCGCAGGCGTTCCTGCGCGACAATACCGCGCTGTCGAACCACGAGATCACGACCGAGGTCGACCGATACATCGCGTGGCCGGGACAGGCGCTGAGCTACTATATGGGCGAGCTGGCGTTCCTCGATGCGCGGGCGAAGGCGCAGCGGGCGCTGGGCGAGAAGTTCGACTACCGCGCCTTCCACGACGCGATGCTGAGCCTGGGGTCGGTGCCGCTGCCGCTGATCGATGCGCGGGTCGACCGCTTCATCGCCGATGGCGGCAAGGGGCCGTATCCGATGCCGTAGCGGATCGACCGGCGCCTGCGGGCACAGGGTATGGAGCCCGCGTCAGCTATCGCCCAGCACCTGCCGCGCGCTTGCCTGCACCTGGTCGGCGATCAGCCGGAATGCGGCGTCCATCGGCGACTGGCGGCGCCATGCGATCGCGATCGAGCGATGCACGCGCCAGCCCTGCACCGCCAACCGCTTCAACCCCGTCGCCCGGTTGGCGTCGCGCCGCAGATACAGGCCGGGCAGCAGCGCGAGGCCGAGCCCGCTCGCCACCATCTGATGCAGGCTTTCGAGGCTGGTGCCGTAATAATCGGGGGCGACGGTCATGTCGTGGCGCGCGGCAAGCTCGGCCGCCTGCCGGGCAAGGTGGTGGCGCGGGTCGAGCGTCAGCAGCGCATGGCCCGCCAGCGCCCGCTCCGCGACCTCTCCCCCGGCGGCTAGCGGATGGTCGAGCGCGGCGACGAGGTACAGCGGTTCGCGGAACAGCGGCTCGACGGTCAGGTCGTCGCCCGCCATCGGCAGCGGTCCGAGCAGCAGGTCCAGCTCGCCGCGCGACAATTCCAGCGCCTGTTCCTCCGGTATCCCCTCGCGCACCTGCAGGCGCAGGTTCGGCGCGCGCCGGTGCAGGTCGGCGATGATCGGCGACAACAGATAGGGGCCGAGCGTCGGCGTGGTGCCGAGCCGGATCGTCCCGGTCAGCCCGTGCGCGGCGCCTGCCGCCAGCGCGGCGATGTCGCGCGAATCGGCCAGCATCCGCCGCGCGATCGTCACGATGCTGCGCCCGACCGGGGTCAGCACCGCGCCGCCGGCCCCGCGTTCGACCAGTTGGACGTTCAGCCGCGCTTCGAGCGCGCGGACCTGCTGGCTCATCGTCGGTTGCGACACGTGCGCCACCCGCGCCGCCAGCGCGAACGATCCGGTGTCGGCGATGGTCACCAGATATTCGAACTGACGCAGCGTGGGCATGGCGCGGCTATAGTCGCAGACTATGGCAACGGGGCAAGGTTTCCGATTGGCCGCACTGCAACATAATTTGTAACACTATCTCACCATGATCGCGGTTAAGGCTCTTGGGGGAGCTTGGCCGCAGGGTTCGTATACCGTAAGCGGGGAGCGGGGGAACGAAGAGGACGACAGGGTGGCAGCGAAGCGACTGGGTTTCAGGGATGCGGCGGGGTGGCTGGCGCAGATCATCGGCCCCGATGCCGCCTATGTCCGGTTAGGACTGGTCTATACCGTCGCGATCAGCCTGCTGGCGCTGGCCACGCCGATCTCGGTCCAGCTGCTGATCAACAGCGTCGCCAATACCGCGATGCCGGCCCCGCTCTGGGCGCTGTCTGGCGTACTGCTGGTGCTGCTGCTGCTGGTCGCGGCACTCAGCGCGCTGCGCGTGTGGATCATGGCCGCGTTCGAACGCCGCGTGTTCGCGCGGGTGGTGGCGGAAGTGACGCTGCGCGCGGTCCATGCGCAGGACCCGTTCTTCGCCGACGCCAATCGCGGCGACCTGTTCAACCGCTTCTTCGACCTGGTCGTGGTGCAGAAGGCGATCCCCAGCCTGGTGATCGGCGCCTTCACCATCGTGCTGCAGGCGGCGGTCGGCCTGACCATCACCAGCTTCTACCACCCCTTCTTCCTCGCCTTCAATGCGGTGCTGGTCGGCACCGTCGTGCTGATCTGGCTGTTGTGGCAAAGCGGGGCGATCACCGGCGCGGTCGCGCTCAGCCATGCCAAGCACAATACCGCGCGCTGGCTGGAAAGCGTCGGCGGGTCGAACGGCTTCTACAAATCGTCGCGCCACTTGGCGTTCGCGATGGACCGGTCGGAGGCGGTGACCGCGACCTATGTCGGCGCGCACCGCAAATATTTCCGGTATCAGTTCACGCAGACCATCGCGTTCCTGCTGGTCTATGCCTTTGCCAGCGCCGCGCTGCTGCTGCTGGGCGGCACGCTGATCCTGCGCGGGCAATTGTCGCTGGGCCAACTGGTCGCCGCCGAGCTGATCCTGTCGGGCGTGTTCTACGGCATCTCGCAGCTGGGCTGGTATCTCGACACCTTTTACGACCTGACCGCCAGTTCGGAGGAATTGTCGCTGCTGTTCGCGATTCCCCAGGAACCCGACCAGCGCGGCGAGGGCGGTCCGCGCGACGGGGCGGTCCGGATGACCGGGCTGGTGCTCGACGGCGCGCATTATGACCTGAGCCTGTCGGCCGGCGAACAGCTGGTGGTGGTGGCGGAACCCGGCAGCGAACGGCGGCTCGCGCTGCTGCTCAAACGCCATGTCCATCCCGAACGCGGGCTGATCCGCGTCGGCGGTGCCGATCTCGGCGCGCTCGACATGTATCAGCTGCGCTCCGACGTGACCGTGCTCGACCGCGCGACCATCGTCGACGTGACGATCCGCGACTATCTGCGGCTTGCGACCGGCGGGCAGGGCGAACGCGCGCTGGAGGCGGGTGAGGCGCTGGCGACGGTCGGGCTCGAACGCCGCCTCGCCAGCCTGCCGCAGGGGCTCGACACGCCGCTCGGCGCGTCGGGCTATCCGCTCAGCATCGGCGAGACGATGGCGCTGAAGCTCGCCAATGCGCTGCTGGTGCGGCCGAAGCTGCTGCTGCTCGGCCAGTTGTTCGACCTGTTGCCGCCCGAACGGCTGCGCGCGGCGCTGGCCGAACTGAAGCGGCATGGCACCACCGTGCTGCTGTTCACCGGCCGGCCGGAGGATATGGCGCTCGACGGCTATCTGCATCTGGGGACCGACGAACAGCGGCGCTTCGCGTCGCTCGACGAGCTGCGCGCCACGCTGGCACAGGAGGGGGGCGATAATGCGTCGGCCTGAACATCTCGCCCATTTCCGCACGCTGGCCAGGCTGCGCCCGCCGCGCGTCGGCGTCGTGGTCGCGTGGCTGATCGCCATCGGCATCGCGGTCGCGGTCGCGATCATGTTCCTCGTGCCGTGGTTGCAGACCGCGCGCGGGCGCGGCACCGTCGTCGCGCTCGACCCGCAGGACCGCGCGCAGGACGTGACCGCACTGGTCCCCGGCCGGGTCGTGCAATGGTATGTCCAGGACGGGCAGCATGTCGACAAGGGCGCCCCGATCGCCCGCGTCGTCGACCTCGACCCCGATCTGCTCAGCCGCCTGTCGGCCGAACGCGCGCAGGTCGAGGCCGAAATCCAGGCGATCGAACAGGCGCGCTCGGTCGCCAACATCGATGTCGCGCGCACCCGGCAGCTGCTGGCCGAGGGGCTGGGATCGCGGCGCGATTTCGAACTGGCGCAGATCAAGGTCGCCGAAGCCGCGGCGAAGCTGGCGGACTCCCGCGCCAAACTGAACCGCATCAACGTGCAGCTCAATCGCCAGTCGGCGCAGCTGGTCCGCGCACCGCGTGACGGCCGCATCCAGAATCTGAACGCCGCCGCCTCCGGCGCGCTGGTCACGGCGGGCACCGCGCTCGCCACCATCGCCCCCGAACGGGTCGAACGCGCGGTCGAGCTGCTGATCGACGGGCGCGACGTGCCGCTGCTCAAGCCCGGCCGTCCGGTGCGACTGGAATTCGAAGGCTGGCCCGCGATCCAGTTCAGCGGATGGCCCTCGGTCGCATACGGCTATTTCGACGGGCGGGTGCGGACGATCGACCCCAATGCCAATCTGCAGGGGCTGTTCCGCATCATCGTCGAACCGGCGCCCGGCAAGCCCGCCTGGCCCGATGGCCGCTATGTCCGCCTGGGCGGCAAGGTACAGGGCTGGGTACAGGGCGAGACGGTCACGGTCGGCTATGAACTGTGGCGCCAGCTGAACGACTTCCCGCTGGAATTCGGCAATGTCACGACCCCCAAGGACGGCGCGAAGGAGGAGGATACCGCCAAGATCGCGGCGAAGGCGGGAAAGCCCAAATGATTCGCGCCGCGCTTGCCCTTGCCCTGCTGGCACCGGTCCCCGCGCTGGCGCAGCCCGCCGCCGCGCCGCTGACGCTGGACGAGGTGCTGCGCTCCTCCGCCCGCGCCGCGCCGCAGATTATCGAGGCGCTGGCGAAGATCCGCTCGGCGGAGGGCCGCGCGCTCACCGCCGAGGGCGCGTTCGACACCGTGTTCGAGGCGGAGGGCAAATCCCGCGCGCTCGGCTATTATGACGGCACCGTCGTCAGCGGGCGGGCGACGCGGCCGATGGGCGACAATGGCGGCTACCTCTACGGCAATTACCGCGTCACCCGCGGCGACTTTCCGGTGTACGAGGACGAATTCTACACCAACCGCCTGGGCGAGGTGAAGGTGGGGGCACTTTATTCCCTGATGCGTGACCGTTTGGTCGACGAACGCCGCACCCGCCGCACCCTAGCCGGCGGGGACATCGACATCGCCCGGTTCGAACGCGAGGCGACGGCGATCGGGGTGCAGCGTCGCGCGGTCGACGCGTACCAGAACTGGGTCGCCGCCGGGCAGCGGCTGCGCGCCTATCGCGACCTGCTCGACCTGTCCGAACGGCGCCGCGGCGGCATCGCGCGGCAGATCGAACTGGGCGCGCGGCCCGACATCCTGTTGACCGAGAACGACCAGAACCTCGTCCGCCGCCGTGGCCTGGTGGTGAAGGCGGAGGGGGATTTTCAGGCGGCGGCCAATGCGCTGTCACTCTATTATCGCGACGCGGCGGGCAATCCGCTGCTGGTCGGCGCGGAGCGGTTGCCGGGCGACAGCAACGCGCTGGTCGGGCCGCGGGTGGTCGCGCCGGTCGGCGACGTGGCGCAGCGCCGCCCCGATCTGCAGGTGCTGCTGACCCGGGTCGATCAGGGGCTGGCGAAGCTGGCGCTCGCGGAAAACGACTTGCGCCCCCGGCTCGACCTGCGCGGCGAGGTGGGCAAGGATATCGGTCCGCCGGGACTGGGCGGCAGTTCGCGCACCCCGCTGGAGGCGGCAGTGGGTTTCCGCTTCTCGATCCCGCTGCAGAACCGCGCCGCGCGCGGCAAGGTGAGCGAGGCGGAGGCGGAGATCGATGCGCTCAACGCACGCGGGCGCTTCGTGCGCGACCAGATCGCCGTGGAGGTCGAGGGGATCCTGATCGGCGTCGGCGCGGCGGAACGACTGGCGGCCGTCGCCGAACAGGAACGCGCGCTGGCCGAACGCCTGGCCGATGCCGAGCGGCGGCGGTTCGAACTGGGGTCGAGCGACTTCTTCCTCGTCAACCAGCGCGAGGAAACCGCGAACGACGCCCGCGTCCGGCTGATCGACGCACAGGCAAGGATCGCGGCGGCGCGCGCCGAACTGGCGGCGGCGACGGCGGACCGGGTGGCGTTGGGGTTGGAGTGAAGTCTCCATTTCGTCATTCCCGCGAAGGCGGGAATCCATAGACGCCGACGTTGCAGCTCGATCCGTGACGTCAGCGGATATGGACCCCCGCCTACGCGGGGGTGACGATCAGGGGGTGGCCGCCGCCAACGGCACATCGAACGGATACGCAATCTCGACCCAATGCGCCTCGGCATCCGACGTCCCGGCATAGAGCCGGGTGACGCCCCCGATCTGCTCGATCCCCGACGAAAACACCACATCGATCAGATCGGGCCGCTTCGCCGCACCCGGCCCGAACTGCCCGCGCCCGGCGATCAGGCTCAGGTCGCGCCAGCGCCGGGTCGCCGGATCGAACACGAAGGCGACGGCATAATAATGCCGCGCGCTATGGATCGTATCGTCCTCGAAATAGGCCGCGTGCGCGATCAGGCCGATTTCGCCGTTCGCCAGCAGATGCACTTCGTTGACCCCGCCCCAGTCGAGCGGGTGAAACATGCCCCCAAGCATCGGTGCGGCGTCGATCGCCTCGACCGACAGCGCATCGAGCGAGGGGACCTCGGTATATCCGATCGTGCCGCGCCCGCCCTTGGCCCCACGCGGGCGGGTGAATACCGCGACGCGCCCGCCGGCGAGTTCGCACAACCGGATGTCCTTCATACCCAGCGGCCCGGCGAAGAACGGCGTCAGCGAGAAGATGTCGGCCCCGCGATAAAATTCCGTCCACCATTCGGGCAGCCCTTCGCCGAAGCGGACCGCGACGCCGCCGAACACCAGCTCGCCGCCGATGAAGGTGACGAACGGGTCCTGTAGCGGAAAGCGCGGCGCGTCGGGGATGGGATGCCACACGCCGTCCACTTCCTCGAAGAAGACGGCCAGCGAATGTTCGCTGTCGCGCGGTTCGACCCGCCCGGCGATCACCCGCCGTCCGGCCGATACGAACGGCGCGGAGATGTTGTAGACGTCCAGCCCGTCGAACTCGGCGAAGATCAGCCGCTCGGTCCGTGCCGGCGTCGCCCCCTGCGCAAAGGCTTCGTAGCGGGTGCGGACGCGCGGAATGTCGGTTTCGTGCATCGATCCTCCGTGCATCACAGCCCCATCGCCTGCCAGAGTTTCCCCAGGGAAACCGTGCCGAGCGCCATCACCCGGTCGGCCCCCCCATAATAGACGCGCAGTTCGTCGCCCTCGACCAGCGCGCCGCAACTGAACACGACCTGGTCGAAAAAGCCGGAGACTTCATAGGGTTCGACCGGCTCGGCCAGCGGCTGTGCAAGCCGCGCGACGATCACGCGCGGGTCGTCGCGGTTGAGTAGCAGCGCCCCGAGGCTGTAGCGCTGCTTCGCATCGACGCCGTGATAGATTTGCAGCCAGCCCTTGTCGGTCTCGATCATCTGCGCACCACCGCCGATCTTCATCGCCTCCCACCCATCGCCGCTGCGTCCGCACAGGTGGCGATGGTCACCCCAGTGGAGCAGGTCGGGCGACTTGGCGATCCAGATTTCGGGCGTGCCGAGGTGCAGCGGCGCGGGGCGGTGCAGGCACCAGTAATGGCCGCCGATCCGCCGGGGGAACAGGCACACGTCGCGATTGTCGGGGGCATGGATGATGCCCAGACGCTCGACCGACACGAAATCGTCGGTGACCGCCAGCGCGGTCGCGATGCCGAGGTCGGACACCGCGGTATAGTTGATGTACCACCGCCCCTCGATCACCGTGATCCGCGCATCCTCGCACCCGAAACGCTCGCTGCGGTTGGCGGGAAACAGGAAGGGCGCGTCGTCGACTACGAAGGTCGCGCCGTCGCTGCTGCGCGCGAGGCGAAGGTGCGACAGCGAGGTCAGGAACACCTCGCGCGGGTCGGCGCGGGAGCGCACCATGCGCGGATCGCTGAAATCATAGGCCGGATCGTCGCGGCGGAAGCTGCGGGTGGTGCAGCCCCATGCGCCGCCTGCCTCCTCCAGCAGCGGCACGATCACCGTGTCGGGATCGTCGGCGATCACGCTTTCGGCGACGCGGACGAGCAGGATCGTCTCCTCGCCATAGCGGGTGACGCCGGCGTTGAACGTGCCGTCGATCCGCCAGCCCGGACGGCTCGGGCGCACGGTTTCGGGCGCGACGATGGGGTTGCGCGGACTACGCTGTAGCATGGGGGCGTCCTATTTGAGCGAGAGCGACATGCCTTGCAGGAAATGCCGCCGGAAAAGGAGGAAGAGCAGGACCAGCGGCAGCGTCTGCAACACCGCGCCGGCCATCACCGGCCCGGCATAGCCGCCATATTGCTTGCTGAACGTCGCCAGCAGCACCGACAGCGGCATGCGGTCGGTGTCCGAAATCGCGATCAGCGGCCACAGGAAATTGTCCCACGTGCCGGTAAAGGTGAACAGCGCGACGATCGCGATGATCGATTTGTTGAGCGGCACGACGATCTTCGTCACCGTCTGCCACAGGCTCGCGCGGTCGAGCCGGGCGGCGTCGAAATATTCCTCGGGCATCGTCCTGAACGACTGCGCCATCATCCAGATGCCCCATCCCGACATCATCGACGGCAGGATCAGCGCCCACAGGCTGTTGAGCAGGCCCATTTCCTTGACGAGCACGAACAGCGGCAGGATGAACATGCTGGTCGGGATGACCATCTGCAGCAGCAGGAAATCGCCGAACATCTTACGCCCCGGAAACCGCATCCGCGCGAGCGCAAACGCGATGAAGCCCGAGGTCAGCAGCACCGATGCGGTCACGGTCAGCGTCACCAGCGCCGAGATGCCGAGCGCCCCCAGGAACGGCCGGTCGAGCTTGTCGGCGGTCGCCAGCAGGAAGGCGAAATTGTCGAGGGTGAAGTCCCCTTCGAACAGGGCGGTGTTATAGATCTGCGCGTCGGGTTTGAGCGACGCGGCGACCATCCAGGCGAAGGGATAGAGCCAGGTCAGCGCCAGCGCATAGATGGCGATGGTCGCGATCCATCCGCCCACGCTGCGTTTGGCAAGGAACGCCTTCATGCCAGCACGACCTTTCGTTCGAACAGCCGCCGGGCGAGCTGGACCAGACCATAGGTAACGAGGGCGACGACGATGCTCATCATCGCCGCATGGCTCGGCTGCAACCGCCGGAACGCGGTTTCGTAGATCATCATCTGCGGCGTCGACGTGCTGTCGCTGGGGCCGCCGCCGGTGATGATGAACGGTTCGGTGAACAGGCCAAACGATACGAGGATCGCAAAGGTCAGCACCATCATCAGCTGCGGATTCATCATCGGCAGCGTGATCCGCGTCAGCCGCGTCCACGGCCCGGCATGGTCGAGCCGGGCGGCGTCGTAGATTTCCTTCGGGATCGCCAGCAGCCCCGAATAGAGGATCAGCCCATAATAGCCGACGAACTTCCACGCGACGACCAGCGCGATCGCCAGCATCGCCAGCGTCGGATCGTTGGTCCACGGCACCCGCACGCCGAAATTGTCGAACAGCATCGTGTTGAACGGTCCGGTCGAGCTGAACACCTTGGCGAACACCAAAGACAGCGCGACGCCCGACGACACGTTCGACAGCAGGAAGCAGAGCGCCACGAACCCCTTGCCGCGCCCGACATGCCGCAACCCGAACGCGACGACCAGCGCGCCGCCGAACGCGATTGGCAGATAGAAGCCGAGGAACCGCACCACATTCCACAGCGATTGCAGGAATTGCGGGTCCTGCAGCGTCATCAGCAGGTTGCGTGCCCCCGTGAACACGGGTTCGTCGAAGAAGCGCCACTGCGTCACCGACAGCTTGGCCAGCCAGAAGAACGGATAGGCCCAGAAGACAGCGGTGAAGAGCAGATAGGCACCGGCCAGCGACAGCCCGATGACGGCCTCGCGCGACCATGGCGCGCGTTGCTTCGTTGACGGGAGCTTTCTCAACAAGAGGCACCTCCTGTCCCGACCGTTGGGAAACCTTGATGAAGGTCGGCCGCTTCGCCGCGCACTTGCCGTACCCCCGCGCAGGCGGGGGTCCAGAGCCAAGCAAAATAAAGGCTTACGACCGGTGCCCTGGACCCCCGCCTGCGCGGGGGTACGGTACGCGGCTGTGGTCGGGACTTCCGCAAAGCTCCCGCCGCGCGCGACACGGGTTCGCCTGTCCTCATGCCTGCACCTCCAGCATTCGGTCGGTCCGCGCGACGGCATCGGCAAGGGCAGCGGCGGGGCGGGCGCTGCCCAGCATCAGCGGTTCGACCAGGCGCGCGCTCATGATCTTCTGGATATCGATGGTATGTTCGGACAGCGCCGGCGGCCGCGCGGTCGCGACATTGGCGGCATAGGCGCGGGCGATGGCGTTGCCGCGATAATAACCGGCAAAGGCGGGGTTGGTCAGCAGGTCGTCGCGTGCCGGGGACAGGCCGGTGCGCTGCAACCACAACAGGTTCAGCGCCTCCTCGCCCAGCGCCCAGGACAGGAAGGCGAAGGCCTCGCGCTGCACCCGGCTGCTGCGAAAGATCACCGCACCCTTGCTGTCGGAAAAGGTCGAGGCTGGCAGGGGGCCGACCGCCGGGGCGATCATCGGCCCGACCGCGATCCGCTCCAGCGTCTCGGGATAGATGTTGGCGAACCGCTCGACATCCCACGGGCCCCGCACCGCGCCGGCGGCGAGGCCGGACACCAGCGGCTCCTCGGCATCGAAGTCGAGCGCGGTCCAGCCCTGCCGGTACATGCGGTCAATGAAGCCCGCCGCCTGAAGACCGGACGCATTGTCATAGAGCGCATGGTTGCCCGCCAGATAGGGCTGCCCCCCGCTGGCGGCGTAATAATAGGAGATATAATCGAACCAGCGATCCTGCCACGCGCGCCCGGCGATCACCTGCATCCCGTAGCGCGACTGGCGCACGGCATAGGCTTCGCAGAAGCGATAGACGTCGGCATAGGTTTTCGGCGGTTCGCCCAGCCCATGCTGGTCGAGCAGGTCGGCGCGCCACCACAACAGCGTCGGGCTGGAATAGATCGGCAGCGCGGGCACCTGTCGCCCCTGCGTCCACCCGGCCATGATCGTGGCCATGTGCCGCCGCTCGACCAGCGCATCATAGCCCGGCATCGTCGCGAGATCGACGACCTGCCCGAGCGCGGCGAGCTGCACCGCAAAGCCCGAAAAGACGTTGGTGCACAGATCGGGTTCGGTGCCGGCGACCAGTGCCGACAGCACGGTATCCTCCGAATTGCCGGCGGTGGGAATGGTGGTGAAGTCGACCGGCAGGCCGAGGCGCTCAGCATTCCAGCGCGCGACGGCGATCTTCCAGAAGCTCTCCTCCGCCGCATTGGGCGCGATCCATAACAGGATGCGGTCGGTGCGCTTCTCCGCCTTGCGTCCTCCGCAGCCGGTGAGCAGCGCCGCACCGCCGAGCGTCATCAGCAGGGCATCGCGCCGGGTGGTCATGGCAGCGGCGTGCCCGACAGGACGGTGAGCGCAAACAGCCCCTCGATGGTCGATTCCGCGCCGGAATTGGGGTTGATCTGCCCCGCGGCGACGATGCCGTCATAGGTCCGCCCGGTCGCGGGGTCGTAGACCGGGCGGTTGGCATCGTTGACGCCGGTGAACCAGCGGCCGAGCGCGGTCGCGGTGGTGCGATAGCGCGCCTTGCCGGTCTGGCGATGGGCTTCGGTCGCGGCGAGGATCATCGGGGCGAGGCCATAGGCGATCTGCGGGAAACGCTGTTGGTCGCGCGCTACATATCCCTTGTCCGTCCGCGCCACGGTGAAGGACGACCGCATGCCGGTACGCAGCAGGTACGGGTAGAAATGATCGACCTCCCGAAGCGCGCTTTCGGTGAAGTCGGGTCGGTTCAGCGCCTTGCCGGCGCGCAGCAGCGCATAGGCCTGCACATTGCCCCAGGCATGCCACTGATTGCGCCAGCTGAGATGCACGCCATGGGGGAAGCGCTTGGCGTCGCCCGCCTGCATCTGGACCAGACCGTCACCGATCCGGCCGATCAGCGCGCGGGTCGCCGGGTCCTTGGTACGAGTGTAGTGGGGGAGCAGGCCGAGCAGCGCGGTCGATCCGGCATCGGCGCCGGACTCCAGCGGCAGCCAGATGGGCACGATCAGGTTGGCGACGCGGACGGTCCCGTTGGCGGCAACGGGCAGGTCGCGCTCGAGGTTCGCGACCAGTCGGTCGGCGGCCGCGCGGGCGCGCTTCGCGGTGTCGGGGGAGAGGTGGGGCAGGGCGGCCTCCAGCCCCCAGAGCGCGCGGAGCGACCACCAGTTCAGCTCGGCCAGCGAGGTGCGGTATTCGCGGTTGATCCGGCCGTCGCCCCACAGGAAATTGTGGAAATAGCCGTTCTCCGCCTGCATCTTCAGGACGAAGCGGGTCAGCATCTCGATCTGGTGGCGGCGCTTCGCGTCGGGAGCGCCGGCGGCGAGCAGGACGATCCCGCGCGCCACATCGTCGACGCAGGTATAGCCCTCGCGCGGTTCGATGGCGAAGCGATAGTCGGGCGCCTCGCTGTAGATATGCAGGATGCCGACCCGTTCGCCGTCCAGATCGCGTTCGGCGTAGAGATGGTCGAAGTGTGCGAAGGTTACGCGTAACGACGATTGTTCGGCCGCTGCAATCGTTTGCGGGCGGGCGAGGGCCGGCGATGGGGCGAGCAGGGCCAGCGCCAATAGGAACGCGGCGCGGGGGGTGTTCGGCTTGGCGGCCATGTGCCGGTCGCTCCTCTCCATCGTCCCCGTTTGCCGGGTGGCGTGTTTATCGTTAAACATTGGTGGTTGCGGCTGTCAAGGTGGCGGGTTAGTGGTCGGGAAAGACGGTGGAACCACCACCCGGAGAGGAACCATGGCCCGCGCGAAACGTGCCACGTTGAAATCGATCGCGTCCGATCTGGGCGTCACCCATACGTCGGTGTCGAATGCGTACAACAACCCGGCCAAGGTGTCGGCGGCGCTGCGCGACCGGATCCTCGCCCATGCGGCGGAAGTTCACTATGAGGGGCCGAACCCGGCGGCGCGCTCGCTCAGGACCGGGCGGTGCGGCGCGATCGGGGTGCTGTTCAACGACCAGCTGAGCTATGCTTTCACCGACGCGCACGACATCGCGTTCCTGCGCGGCATATCGTCGGTGTGCGAGGAGGAGGGCGCCAACATCGTCCTGATTCCGCTCAAGGACAAGCATCCCGAACGGTTGGACAATCTGACCGCGATCGTCGACGGATACATACTGAACGCGCCGTACAAGAGCCATCCGACGATCCGCAAGGCGCTGGCGCGCGGGCTGCCGACGGTGGTCGTGGACTTCGACGCGCCGCAATTGCCGAGCGTGCTGACCAACGACCGCGAGATGATGCGCAGCGTCGTTTCGCACCTGATCGACCTTGGCCATCGCAACATCGCCATCGTCACCTTTCCGTGGTCGCAGGACCATGGCGAGCTGTTCGCGCTCGACCGCGACGTGTCGGACGAGAATCATGTGGTACACGAACGCGTGCTCGGCTGCCGCGACGCGTTCGATGCGGCGGGCGTGCCGGCCAAGGGCATCCTCGTGTGCGAGACGCCGAACGACGAGGAGGGCGGCGCGCGGGCAGTCGACCGGCTGCTCCGGCGGCAGCACGACCTGACCGCGATGGTCTGCTTCTCCGACCGATTGGCCTATGGCGTCATGGCGCGGTGCGATGCGCTGGGGCTGTCGGTGCCGCGGCGCATGTCGGTGACCGGCTATGACGGGATCGACCCGCCCGGCCGCCCGCGCGAGGGGTTGCGGTTGACCACCGTCCGGCAGAACGCCTTCGAGAAAGGCCGCCGCGCCGCCGAAGCCCTGCTGCGCGAACCGGGCAAGGCCGGATCGCCGATCCGCATCGCCGCCGAATTCGTGGGCGGCGACAGCAGCGCCGCCGCATGGGAGCTGGAAACCGAATGAGCGCATTGCAGCTTCAGGGGCTGACCAAATCCTATGACGGGGTCGACACGATCCGTGGCATCGACCTGGACGTCGCGGCGGGCGAGTTCGTCGTGCTGGTCGGGTCGTCGGGCTGCGGCAAGTCGACCGTGCTCAGGATGATCGCGGGGCTTGAGACGGTCAGCGGCGGGCAGATTCGCATCGGCGGGCGCGACGTGACGCGGGTGCCGGCGTCGGACCGCGGCGTGGCGATGGTGTTCCAGTCCTATGCGCTGTACCCGCACATGACAGTCGGTGAGAATTTGAGCTTCGGTCTCAAGAATATGCGGGTGGCCAAGGCGACCATCGCCGAACAGGTCGCCCATGCCGCGCAGGTGCTCGAACTGGACGCGCTGCTCGACCGGATGCCCAACCAGCTGTCGGGCGGGCAGCGGCAACGGGTGGCGATCGGCCGCGCGATCGTGCGCAATCCCGACCTCTTCCTGTTCGACGAGCCGCTGTCGAACCTCGACGCCGATCTCAGGGTACGGATGCGGCACGAACTGGCCGCGCTCCACCGGCGTCTGGGCGCGACGATGATCTATGTGACGCACGATCAGGTCGAGGCGATGACGCTGGCCGACCGCCTCGTGATCCTCGACAAAGGGCGGATCGCGCAGGTCGGCACCCCGCTGGAAGTGTATGACCGGCCGGCCAATGTCTTCACCGCCGGCTTCATCGGCAGCCCGCGGATCAACCTGTTCGACGCGGTGGTGGTCGGGCGCGAGGGGGGCGTGACCCTGTTCGACATGGCCGGGGGTTTGCGCGTCGGATCGGCCCGGGGGGCGGCGCTGGCGGTGGGCGCGCGGGCGACGCTGGGGCTGCGGCCCGAACATGTGACGCTGACGGGCGGTGGCGACGCCCTGGCGCTGCCGATGGCGATCGAGGCGGTCGAGGCACTGGGCCATTCGACCTATCTCTATGGCGCGCTGCCGTCGGGCGATGCGTTCCGCGCGAAGCTGGACGGGCATCATGCGGTAGCGGACGCGATCACGCTCCATGCCGATCCGGCGCGGATGCTGGTGTTCGATGGGGACGGCAACGCGGTCGATTGAGGCGGTGTCGGGCCGGGTTTGATTCACGCGGAGGCGCGGAGGGCGCGGCCTTTCGCGTCTTCGTCGGCGTCGGGGTAGAAGAAGGTTAGATTTCGGGCAGAGGCGCAGAGGCGCGGAGGGGTTGCGTTTGTTGCCACCGCGCACGATCGGCAGACGACTGCACCCGCTGTCGGCAAGGGCGAGGCCGCTGGCGCGGGTAAGGTGGCCCCGGACGCACCCTCTCCGCGCCTCTGCGCCTCTGCGCGAAATCTAACCTTCTGCTTCTTCTTCGCGCCTCCGCGCCTCCGCGCCTCCGCGTGAACCCTGCAACCGAAGCCGCTATTCGACCCGCTGGTTACACCCGCCAGCACGTGAACGCACCCGGCAGCTTCGGCCAAGCGCGCGGCATGATAAGGCGAGACATCGACCGCCAAGAACCGCGGCGGAAGGCCTGGCACATGGAAAAACAGGCTGAAACGCCTTTGTCGGACGATCGGTTCCATCTTAACCAATTGATAGTCGGGCCAGGCTATGATTTAGCCACGCAGGCGGCGGGCCGGGGGGCAGCCGCACGATGCAGGCACAAGGATCTGGCGCGCGATGGTCGAGACGGCGGTGTTCACTTACGGGTTGCTGGCCAGCTTCGTGCTGTCGGCCGCCTCGCACAACAAGCGCGCCCAGCGCCCGAACCCGGCGATCATGAACTATATCGGCTATGTCCTGTTCGGCATGTCGGTGGCGGCGGCGGTGCTGCTGACCGGTTATGCGCTGTGGGAGCTGATCTGAGGCTGTAGCGGTCGACGTCGTTCGATTTGGGGCGAATCTTGCCATTCTGGCAATGGTGCCTATATTGCACCGCAAGCTGGGAGTGCTGATTCGTTGGTGCGCTGAACGATTGTTTCACCTGGCTTACCGATTTCGGCAGTTGCAGGGCGGGTCTTTCGGGGCCCGCTTTTTTTTCGGGATGTGGCCGTGCACCTGCTCTACCTCGATGAATCCGGGCACGCCCATGACCCGAGCACGCAGTTTTTCGTACTCGCCGGGTTCAGCGTCTTCGAGCGCCAGACCCATTGGCTGGAAGGGCAGATCGATCCGGTCGCGGCGCGCTTCAGTGCGACCGATCCGCGCAGCATCGAATTTCACGGAAGCCCGATGCGCGGCGGGCAGGGCGACTGGAAAGGCGTTCCGCCGCAGGACCGGGTGCAGGCAGTCGTCGACATTCTGAACCTGCTATCCGACCGGCAACTCAAGCTGCGCGTTTACGCCTGCGTCATCGAAAAGGCGCTGATGAACCCGGAGGACATTCTGGCGACGGCGTTCGAGGACGTCGCGACCTGTTTCGACGGCTATCTGCGATCGCTGTACCAGCAGGGAAATCCGCAACGGGGGATCGTGATCCTCGACAAGAGCAATTACGAAGAGAAGATCCAGTCGCTGTCGCATGTCTTCAAGCATGTCGGTCATGCCAGCGGCCAGTTGCGGAACTTCGCCGAGGTGCCGCTCTTCCTCGACTCCAAGGCGTCGCGCCTGATCCAGATGGCCGATCTGATCGCCTATTGGATATTCCGCCATTTTCAATCGGGCGATTCGCGCGGCTATGATCTCATCCGGCCGTATTTTGCCCGATTCGGTCCGACGGGCGCCGGGGGTTCGGGATTGAAGGAACGGATCGCGCCGGCGACCGCCGCACGGCTCGCATCGTTGGGGCCGCCCGCGCATCCCTTCCCACGCCCGACCGTTTGAAGGCGAGCGACACGCGCCCGTTCGCGACGCTCCGGCATGCAGCGCGACCCGGGTCGCGTCCGGGATGACGGCGATGCCGCAGTCTCCACGACATGACCCGGGACAGGGACGCCGGCGAAGGCATCCATCCGGTGCCCCGACCCCCACGGTACGCCACCGCACAAGACCGCTTGCCGCGCGGTTGGTTGATCGTTAAACCTCCTCAATCTTCCGGATGATGGCCGCACGAACGGCTGCGACGCGGAAGCGATAGGGAGAGGATACGGCATGTCATCCGTGAAGCGGTTCCGCTTGCTCAGCCTGGCCGGGTCGGCCATTTTGCTCGCCACCACGCCCGCGCTGGCGCAGGTACCCGCCCAGACCGCGCCGCCACCGCCGACCGCGCCCGATGGCGCGGTGCAGGATGCGTCGGTGGCGAGCGAGGAGGGTGACATCGTCGTCACCGGCCTGCGCGAGAGCTTGCGGCGGGCGACGGATATCAAACGTAACGCCGACAATATCGTCGATTCGATCGTCGCCGACGATATCGGCAAGCTGCCCGACCAGAATATCGCCGAGGCGATCCAGCGTATTCCCGGCGTCACCATTTCACGCGACAACGGCGAAGGCCAGTTCATCACCGTGCGGGGCCTGGGTCCGGCGTTCAGCAGCGCGCTGTACAATGGCCGCATCCTCGCGACTGAGAATCAGGGGCGCGAGTTCAGTTTCGACATATTGCCCGCCGAGCTGATCAACCGGGTCGATGTGTCGAAGACGCCGACCGCGTCGCAGATCGAGGGCGGAATCGCCGCGACGGTCGACATGTACACCGCGCGCCCGTTCGATTTCAAAGAGGGCAAGATCGCGCTGTCGGCGCAGGCCAATTACGACAAATTGCGCGGGCAGTTCTCGCCGCAATTTTCAGGCCTGCTCAGCAAGACGTTCGGCGACGGCGATTTCGGCATCCTCGGCGCCTTTTCGTACATCGACCGCAAGATCGAGGGGAAGCGCATCTTCACCGACGGGTGGGAGGCGAACCAGTCGCTCGACCTGAACAGGGACGGCACGCCCGAATTTCGCGGGGTGTCGATCCCGACCTATGTCGAATGGGGCACCAACCGCACCAGTCGCAAGCGGATGTCGGGCCTGCTCACCGCGCAGTGGCGGGCGAGCGACGCGCTGCTGTTTACGCTGGACGGCCTCTATTCGAAGCTGGACGTGAACGACGATAACAAGGTGTTCTTCGTCTATGGCGGCCCCGGCGACGTGACCGCGGCGACGGTCGACCAGAACAATACCGTCACCAGCTATACCGGCATCGCGTCGGGGCCGATGTTCACCAACCAGATTCGCCCGCGCCTTGCGACGACGTATCAGGCGGGCGCGAACCTGGCGTGGACTCCGTCCGACCGGTTGACCGGCACGGTCGACTTTTCGTGGTCGAAGGCGACCGACGATACCGGCGGCAACCAGGCGTGGTTCGAAAGCAACCTGGCGACGCCCAGCTATTCGCCCGCCGGCGTCAAGTTCGCGATCGGGCCGACGGGGATGCCGGTCTATACGGGCCTCGGCAACATTCTCGACACGTCGAACGCGCGCGCCGGGTTCCTGACCTATGAGGGCGTCAGCGTCGAGGACGAGATTTATCAGGGCAATACGAACCTGAAATGGAATGTCGACAGCGGCATCCTCCGGCGGATTTCGGGGGGCTTCAACTTTTCGGACCGCAAGAAATCGCGCTTTTCGTTCAAGACCCCCGATGCGCTGCAATGCCTGTATTGCGGGGCCGGGGTGTCGATCCCGTCGAGTGTGTTCACCGGCACGGCGGATGCGACCAACTTCCTCGGCACCGGCATGTTCGAGAGCGCGTACCCGACCTATGCCGCCGCCGACCTCGCGAAATATCTGCTGAGCGATGCGGCGATCAACCAGCTGGCGAACCCGGCGGCGGCGCGCGCGGCGCTGGCGGCCAATGGCGGCGGCTTCGGCGTGATCCCGGTGCCGGGTAACAGCGGATCGGCGCAGGAGCGGACCATCGGCGGCTATGTCGAGGCATCGTTCGGCGGCGATTTCGGCTCGCGGCCGTGGAGCGGCAATATCGGGCTGCGCTATACCCGCACCGAGGTGACGTCGCGCGGGTTCGGGCAGGAGATATTGGGCTTCACCACGCCGGCGGGCGGGGGCGATCCGATCGTCAACCTGTCCAACCCGCAGCCGATCAGCGAGCAGGGGTCGTACAGCCAGCTGCTGCCGAGCGCGAACTTCAAGCTGGACGTGTTCGAGGATGTCGTGTTCCAGGCGGCGGTCGCCAAGACGCTGACCCGCGCGACGCTCAGCGACCTGCTGCTAATCCGCAACATCAACCCGCGGCCGCGCGAACGGGCGATCACCGACGGCAATCCCGGCCTCGAACCGATGATCGGGTGGAATTACGATGCGGCGCTGACCTGGTATCTCGACCGCTCCAGCTTCCTGAGCGTCGCGCTGTTCGCCAAGGACCTGAGCAACATCTCCGAATCGGTGACGACGACGATCCAGGTGCAGGGCCTCGATTTCCGGCGGACGCGGCCGGAAAATGTCGGCAGCCGCAGCTACAAGGGCATCGAGTTTTCAGGCCAGTACACCTTTACCGGGCTGCCCGAACCGCTCGACGGGCTGGGCGTGCAGGCGAATATCAGCCTCGTCGATCCTGACGCGACGACGTACAATGCGGTGGCCTTTTATGAGAAGGGGCCGCTGCAGGCGCGGATCGCGTATAACTGGCGCAACGCGTATCAGCAGACCGAACAGGGCAATCGCGGGCAGCCGGTGAATGTCGATGCGTACGGCATCTGGGACGCGAGCATCAACTATGCGGTCAACGACAAGCTGACGCTGTTCGCGCAGGGGCTCAACCTGTTCAACGAAAAGACGTTTCTGTATTCGGTGTACAAGGAGCGGGTGATCTCGTTCGAAACCTATGGCCCGCGCTACGCGCTGGGGGTTCGGTTGAATTTTTGAGGGGTTGGCCGAAGGGGGCGCTGTCGAAGAAGCGGGACCCCGGGTCAGGCCCGGGGTGACGTCGGTAGGTTTGGCGTATGTCGTCCGCTGCCCCGACCGTACCCCCGCGCAGGCGGGGGTCCAGAGCCACCGGCGGTATCGTGCGTTGCCCTGGATCCCCGCCTGCGCGGGGATACGGTTGGTGGTGGGGTTCCGCCCTACCGCGCCGACCGGCACAGATTGGCGCGGGCGGTCTGTTCGAGTTCCTCCAGTTCCGCCACCGTCTGTTCGAGCGCCTGGCGTTGCAGGTTCAGCGCGTCGATGCGGGTGCGGCAGCGGTCGGCAAGCGCGTGCATCTGTTCGTCGTTGCCCGCGTCGCTGCTGTAGAGATCGAGAAACTCCTGGATTTCGCGCAGGGTGAAGCCCAACCGTTTGCCGCGCAGGATCAGGCGCATCCGCACGATGTCGCGGTGGCTGTAGGCGCGGTTGTTGCCGACGCGGACCGGGTGGATCAGCCCCTTGTCTTCATACAGGCGAAGCGTGCGCGGGGTGATGCCCAGCGTGTCGGCGACGGCGTGGATGCCGCTCAGTTCACCATCCATCGCTGCGTCCCCGTCGGCCATTGCATCGCGTCCATCTACCCTATAGGTAACATAGCTATCCTATGGGGCATATGTCCATGGCAGACATGGACCGACATTCGGGAAGGATCGCGTCGATGAAGGCCGTAATCGCAGGCTATGTTCGTTCTCCCTTTCATCTGGCGGGCAAGGGCGCGCTGGCGCGGGTGCGGCCCGAGGATCTGGCGGCGCAGGTCGTGCGCGGGCTGATCGAGCGCACCGGCGTCGATGCGGCGGAAATCGAGGACGTGGTAATGGGTTGCGCCTTTCCCGAAGGGGAACAGGGCTTCAACGTCGCGCGGATGGTGGCGCTGCTGGGCGACCTGCCGCTGTCGGTCGGCGGCATGACGGTGAACCGCTTCTGCGGATCGTCGATGAGCGCGATCCATATTGCCGCCGGGCAGATCGAGGTGGGGGCAGGCGAGGCGTTCATCTGCGCCGGCCTCGAATCGATGAGCCGGGTGCCGATGGGCGGCTACAACCCGCTGCCCAATCCGGCGCTCGCCGCCAAGAGCGCCGGCGCCTATATGGGCATGGGCGACACCGCCGAGAATGTCGCGACCCAGTATCAGATCACCCGTGACGAACAGGACGTCTTCGCCGTCGCCAGCCAGCGCAAGGCCGCCGCCGCGCGCAGCGAAGGCCGGCTCGCGCAAGAAATCATCCCGATCCAGACCAAGGGCGGGGTGGTCAGCGAGGACGGCACCATCCGCCCCGACACCACCACCGAGGCATTGTCGGGCCTGAAGCCCGCCTTCCGGCAGGACGGGTCGGTCACCGCCGGCACCTCGTCGCCGCTGACCGATGGGGCGAGTGCGGTGCTGGTGACGTCGGAGGAGTTCGCGACGAAGCATGGGCTGACCATCCTCGCCCGGATCAAGTCGATCGGCATTTCGGGCTGCGCGCCCGAGACGATGGGCCTCGGCCCGATCGGCGCGTCGAAAAAGGCGCTGGAGCGCGCGGGGCTGAGCGTCAGCGATATCGATGTGGTCGAGATCAACGAGGCGTTCGCGGCGCAGGCGATCGCCTGCATCCGCGATCTCGGCATCAAGGACGAGGCGATCAACCTCGACGGCGGGGCGATCGCGATCGGGCATCCGCTGGGCGCGACCGGCGCGCGGATCGTCGGCAAGGCGGCGGCGCTGCTGGCGCGCGAGGGCAAGCGCTATGCGCTGGCGACCCAGTGCATCGGCGGCGGGCAGGGCATCGCCACCGTGCTGGAGCGCGCATGATGGACACGGCGATCCGCAAGGTCTGCGTCATCGGCGCAGGGGTGATGGGGGCGGGCATCGCTGCGCATGTCGCCAATGCCGGGGTGCCGGTGCTGCTGCTCGATATCGCCAAGGACGGTCCCGACCGGGATGCGGTGGCGAAGGGTGCCGTCGCGCGCATGCTCAAGACCGATCCCGCGCCGTTCATGTCGAAATCGGCGGCGAAGCTGGTCGAAACCGGCAATATCGACGACCATCTCGACCGCATCGCCGAATGCGACTGGATCGTCGAGGCGATCGTCGAGCGACTGGATATCAAGCAGTCGCTCTATGCCCGGATCGAGGCGCTGAAGCGCCCCGGCACGGCGGTGTCGTCCAACACCTCGACCATCCCGCTCGACCATCTGGTCGCGGGACGCAGCGAGGGGTTCCGCGCCGATTTCCTCATCACCCATTTCTTCAATCCGCCGCGCTATATGCGGCTGATCGAGATCGTGCGGGGCAAGGATACCGACCCGGCGGTCGCGGGCAGGGTCGAGGATTTCGTCGACCGCAACCTCGGCAAGCGGATCGTGCGGGCGAAGGATACGCCGGGCTTCATCGCCAACCGCATCGGCACCTATTGGCTGGCGGTCGCGATCAACGCGGCGATGGATCTGGGGCTGACCGTCGAACAGGCCGACCAGATCGGGGGCCGGCCGATGGGCGTGCCCAAGACCGGCATCTTCGGGCTGGTCGATCTGGTCGGCATCGACCTGATGCCGCTCTTGTCCAAGAGCCTGACCGCGACCTTGCCGCAGGGCGATCCCTATTTCGACACGGTGCGGCCGATGCCGCTGGTCGACAAGATGATCGCGGAGGGGTTCACCGGCCGCAAGGGCAAGGGCGGTTTCTACCGCTTCGACAAGGCGACGCGGACCAAATATGCCATCGACCTCGCCACCGGCGAATATCGCGAACTGCAGACCCCCGCCGACCTGCCCGCCGATGCCGCGAAGGATCTGGGCAAGCTGATCGAACTGGAGGGGCCGTCGGGCGACTATGCCTGGGCGATCCTTGGGCGCGTGCTGCCCTATGCCGCGATGCTGGTGGGCGAGGCGGCCGACGATATCGTCGCGATCGATGATGCGATGAAGCTCGGCTATAACTGGAAATATGGCCCGTTCGAGCTGATCGACCGGATCGGCGCGGGCAAGCTGGCGGCGCGGCTACGGGCCGAAGGGCGTGCGGTGCCGGCGATCCTCGACACCGTGGGCGACCGGACATTCTACCGGGTCGAGGGCGGCCAGCGGCAATATCTGACGCGCGACGGCGCTTACGCCGATGTGGTGCGCGGCGAGGGCGTGCTGCTGCTCGAAGACGTCAAGCTGCGGTCGGAGCCGGTGCTGCGCAACGAATCGGCGGCCTTGTGGGACGTCGGCGACGGGGTCGTCTGCTTCGAGTTCACGGGCAAGAGCAACGCGCTCGACGACAAGGTGGTCGCGCTGCTGAACGAGACGATCGCGGTCGTGCGCGAGCGGTTCAAGGCGCTGGTACTCTACACCGATGCGGCGAATTTCTCGGTCGGGGCCAATCTGTTCCTTGCGCTGTGGGCGGTGAAGTCCGGCGCGTGGGAGCAGATCGAACAGATGATCGGCGGCGGGCAGGCCACGTTCAAGGCGCTGAAATACGCGCCCTTCCCGGTGGTCGCGGCGCCGGCCGGCATGGCGCTGGGCGGCGGGTGCGAGATTTCGCTGCATGCCGATGCGATCCAGGCGCATGCCGAAACCTATATGGGCCTGGTCGAGGCGGGCGCCGGCCTCGTCCCCGGATGGGGCGGACATGGCGAGTTGCTCGACCGGATCGCGAAGGCCAAGGGCACCCCGCGCGGGCCGATGCCGGCGGTGGGCGTCGCGTTCGAGACGATCTCGACCGCCAAGGTGTCCAAGTCGGCGGCCGAGGCGCGCGAGCTGCACTTCCTGCGGGCGTCGGACGGCATTACGATGAACCGCGACCGGTTGCTGGCCGATGCGAAGGCCAGGGCGCTGGCGCTGGTCGATGGGTACACGCCGCCCGAGCCGCCGGTGTATCGCCTGCCCGGCGAAAGCGGCCGGATCGCGATTGCCGATGTCGTGCGCGGGTTCCGGGCGAAGGGGCTGGCGACGCCCTATGACGAGGTCGTGTCGGGCCGCGTCGCCGAGGTGCTGACCGGCGGCGATACCGACATCATCGATGTCGTGACCGAAGAGGCGCTGCTGACGCTGGAGCGCCGTGTGTTCCTCGACGCGATGCGCGACACGCGGACGCAGGACCGGGTGACCCATGTGCTGCAGACGGGGAAGCCGCTCCGGAATTGATGGGCAGGGGTTCGCCCCCTGGTCCGACCGCCACCCCGGGCTTGATCCATCCAGAGTACCCCCGCGCAGGCGGGGGTCCAGGGTTCCGAACGCAGCGGTTGCGTTGCGTGGCTCTGGACCCCCGCCTGCGCGGGGGTACGGGCACGCTCTACCGGCACCAGCGGGCAGGGGGTATCGAACAACCATCCCCACGGGTATTTCTGCAGGATAGCCGGAACGCTAGCGTACCGATAGGATCGGTGCATGGCCATCCCCGACAGTCCTCCGCTCGCTCCGCTGTCCCCGTTGGAGGAACGCGCCTATCTGCTCGGCAGGGCGGAAGTACATCGGCAACTTGCTGAGAATACCGCCGAAATAGAAATACGCGCGATCCATTTGCGGATGGCGCGGCTATACGCGGAGCAGGCGGCGCTGATCGTCATGGTAGTTTCGGACTAGCCGACCCCGCAAAGATACCAGGAACACTGTTCCTGCCGATAGGTTGATGCGCCCTGACCGGTCGCACCCCTGCGACCGTGTCGTGGGAGACCGGCGATGAAGGCAGTTGCGATTACCCTGCTCGGCACCTTGGCACTGGGCGCCTGTGCCGCGCCCGCGACCCGTATCTCGACCGGGCTCCAGCGTTACGGGCTGGACGAGGCGCGCGCCGATTGCGTCGGTACGCGGCTGCAGGGCGACCTGTCGCTCGGCCAGCTGCAACAGCTCGGCCGCGCCGCCGCCGCGTACAAGAAGGACGATCCCAATCCGGCCGCGCTGACGGTCGGCGACCTCGTGCGCGTGGCGGGCGAGATCAAGGACCCGGCGATCGCGCTGGCGGTCGGCAAGGCGGCGGCGGGCTGCAACGTCCTGCCCTGATTTCCCGCGAACCATCCGACAAAGGACAAGCATCATGAACAAGGACGAGTTCCAAGGCGGCGTGCGCTACGCGACCGGCAAGGTCGAGAAGGCGGTCGGCGACGTGGTCGACCATCGCGGATTGCAGGTCGACGGCGTGGTCGACCAGGTCGCGGGCGGCGCGCAGCACAGCTATGGCCGCGTCCGCGCGATCATCGAGGATGCGATCGAAAGCGCCCCGGCGCTGGCCGAAGAGGCACAGGCGAAGCTCAAGACCGCCGGCCGTCAGGTCGCCGATCGTGCGCAGCAGGGCGGCAAGGTCGCGCAGCGCACCGTAGAGGATCAGCCGCTGTTGTGGGCGGCGGGTGCCGCGCTGCTCGGCTATGGCCTGGCGTGGCTGCTGCACGGGCGTCGCGGCTGAGCGGACCCATGAGCGAGGCTGCGTTCAAGTCCCTGCGCGAGACCGCCGATCTGCGCCATCTGCGCCAGATCGTCGCGGGCCTCGACGAGGGGGTGATCCTGATCGATCCCGACCAGAGCCTGCTGTGGGCGAACGATGCCGCGCTGGCGATGCACGGGGTCGGCGACATTGCCGACCTCGGCGCGACGGTCGAGGAATATCGCTCGCGCTTCCAGCTGCGCTATCGCAACAACCACCGGCTCGAAGCGGACGATTATCCGCTCGAGCGGGTGGTGGCGGGCGACCGATTCTCCGAAGTGGTGGTCGAGGTGACCGTCGCGGGCGAGGAGGAGCCGCGCTGGGTCCATCAGGTGCGCAGCCTCGTGCTGAACGACAGCGACGACGGTGAACCGGCGTGCCTGGTGCTGATCCTGCAGGACGTGTCGGCGCAATATGAAGCGGAGGACCGGTTCGAACAGTCGTTCAACGCCAATCCCGCCCCCGCCGTCATCTGTCGCCTGCGCGACCTGCGCTTCGTGAAGGTCAATCAGGGGTTCCTCGACATGACCGGGTTCGAACGCGAACAGGTGCTGGCGAAGACGGTGTACGATATCGACGTGCTGCGCGCGGCCGAGCGGCGCGACCTTGCCAAGGAACGGCTGAGCGAAGGGCGCACCATCCCGCAGATGGAGGCCGAGCTGGAACTGCCCGGCGGCGGGACCAAGCTGGTCATCGTCGCGGGACAGCCGATCGATATGGGCGATCAGCCGTGCATGTTGTTCACCTTCGCCGACCTCGAACCGCGGCGCACGGCGGAAGCGGCGCTGCGCCATAGCGAGGAGCGCTTCACCCGGATGTTCCAGCTGGCGCCGGTGCCGATGGCGATCGGTGCGCGCGACGGGCATCTGCTGTGCGGGGTCAATGCCAGCTTCACCGCGATGACCGGCTATGACGCGGACGAGATCATCGGCCGGCCGCTGGGCGAGGTCGAATTGTGGGAAAGCGGCGAGGTGCGCAAGGGCATCGAGCAGGCGATCGACGCCGGCCGCGACCTGCGCGGGCATGAGGCGCGCATCCATGCCAAGGACAACGCGATCATCGACTGCCTGATTTCGACCGAGGCGATCCGCCTGGGCGACGATGCGTGCGTGCTGTGGGCGTTCCAGGACATCACCCAGCGCAAGGCGACCGAGCTGGAACTGGTCGAGGCGATCGAGGCGGTGATGAAGGACACCAGCTGGTTCAGCCGATCGATCATGGAGAAGCTGGCCCGGCTGCGCACGCCGCAGGCGGCCAATGACGGCCCCGGCCTCGACGACCTGACGCCGCGCGAACGCGAGGTGCTGGCGCTGATCTGTCGCGGGTGCGACGACAAGACGATCGCGCGGACGCTGGATGTGTCGGGCAATACCGTGCGCAACCATGTCGCGCGCATCTATGCCAAGATCGGCGTCAACCGCCGCATCGCCGCCGTCGCCTGGGCCCGCGCGCGCGGCTTCGACGGCGACGCGCTCGACCGGAACATCGAACAGGAGGCGACATCATGACCGACCATGACGACCGGTCGCCCGACAAGAAGGCGGCCGACCGAACCCGGGCTTCGGTGCTGGAGGCGATGGGCACGCTGATGGGCGATGACGGCGCCCGGCGCGACGGGGCGAAGCGCAAGCAGGACCCCGACGCCGACCCGGACGCCGGGAAGGATTTGCCGGACGCGCGCTGACGCGCCCGCAAGAGTTTCAACAGGAGACAACATGGCTACCAATATTTCCAACGGCTTCGCGCCGGTCGACGAGACGCGCCTGGGCAAGACCGCGACGCGGCTGTCCTGGGGTGCGGTGTTCGCCGGCGTCGTCATCGCGGTGGCGGTGCAGCTGGTGCTCGGCATTCTCGGCGCCGGGATCGGCCTGAGCATGGTCGATCCGGTCGAAGGCACCACGCCGGGGGCGGCCGGATTCGGCATCGGCGCCGGCATCTACTGGCTGATCACGACCGTCGTCGCACTGGGCGCGGGCGGCTATGCCGCGGCGCGGGTAGCGGGCGTGCATGAACGCTTCGACGCGCTGGTCCATGGCCTGGTCGTGTGGGGCGTCACGCTGATCCTGACGCTGTACCTGCTGACCTCGGCGGTCGGCGGCATCATCGGCGGCGCGTTCCGCACGGTCGGCGCGGTCGCGGGCACGGCGGGCAATGCGGTGGGTGCCGTGGCGTCGGCCGCTCCGGTCGCCGCATCGGCCGCCGGCGTCGACGGGCAGGACGTGCAGGAAGCCGCGCGCGACGTGCGCAGCGAAGCCGC
Organism: Sphingomonas sp. ABOLH; assembly: GCF_003951715.1. Taxonomy (NCBI): domain Bacteria; kingdom Pseudomonadati; phylum Pseudomonadota; class Alphaproteobacteria; order Sphingomonadales; family Sphingomonadaceae; genus Sphingomonas; species Sphingomonas sp. ABOLH. The sequence goes on from NZ_QQWV01000028.1 coordinate 34,873, forward strand.
CGCGTACCTGTCGGATGCGCCCAACGATCCGGCGCAGATGACCCAGGAACAGGCGCAGGCCGAAATCGCCCGCCAGCTGCCCGCGCTCGCCCGCGGCGGTGCCGAGGGCCAGCAGGCCGAGAGCCGCATCGTCGACGTGGTCGCCGCGCAGCGCAAGATCAGCCGCGAAGAGGCGCAGGCGCAGGTGACCCGCGCCAAGCAGCAGTTCGTCCAGACCAAGAACGAGGCCGTCGCCACCGCCAAGTCGGCGACCGACAAGGCCGCGGGCGCCGCCGCCGGCACCTCGTTCGTCCTCGTCCTCGCGCTGCTGATCGGCGCGGCGGCGGCCGGTTTCGGTGCAACCGCGGCGACCCGCCGCCGGCTGCACTGAGTGTGCGCGGCGGGCCGGCGTATCTCGGTCCGCCGCATCCTTTCCTGCATGGGAGAAACGACATGACCAAGAAGATCGCCCTCGGCCTCGTCCTCGCCGCGTCGGTAACGCTGGGCGCGTGCAATACCGTCAACGGCGCGGGCAAGGACCTGCGTTCGGCCGGATCGGCCGTGTCCGGCGCATCGGGCCAGGACAAGAAGTGACGGCAGGACGGCGCGGTGGGTGACCATCGCGCCGTTTTTCCTTGTCGTCACCCCGAGCTTGACCCGGGGTCCCGCTTATTCCTGCCGTAGAAGAAGAAGCGGGACCCCGGATCAAGTCCGGGGTGACGTTGTGGGTGGGGCTGCCTTCGTCATTCCCGCGCAGGCGGGAATCCATTGTCGCTGCCGGTCCAGCTTGATCCGCGACGCTGGCGTCTATGGACTCCCGCCTGCGCGGGAGTGACGACGGGCGGGTCCGGACGGCCGAGCTGAACCAGACGTCATCCCAGCGAAGGCTGGGATCTCTCGTTGACAGCACGTCGCAGGAGCCGCTGGAGACCCCAGCCTTCGCTGGGGTGACGTTTCAGGCGGACGGGCCGAAGGTTAGAACCACGCTCTCACGCCGAAGACAAAACTAACGCCCCCGGTATCGTCACCCCTTGCGCGACCGAACCGCGCGGTCCGGCCGAACCGGCGTTCCCACGCGACGCCGATGTAGGGCGCGAACTCGCGTACCCCTTCGTAGCGCAGGCGCACGGCCGCCTCCATCGTCGACAGCCCGGCGCCGGTGCCGGTCGCCGCGACGTCCTGGGCCGACAGGTTCGCCTCGATCCGGGGTTGCAGCGTGACGTAATTGGTGATGCGCTGGTCGTAATAGCCCTCGATCCGGCCAAGCAGTTCGCCCTTGGTCGACAGGAACAGCGCGCCGCCGACCTCGAACCAGCCTGGGGCCAGCCCCTCGATACCGACGGTCGCATAGGTGCGCGACGGGTGCGGGCGAATGTCGTGGCGGATGCCGGCCTGCAGATTCCAGTAGGGATCGAGCGCGCGTGAGTAGAGCGCCTGCACTTCGGCGTGGCCGACCGCGCTGCCGAATTCGCCTTCGCCCTCAGACTTGAGCCACAGCCGGTGGATGTCGCCGCCGATCCAGCCCTGACCTTCCCAGCGATAGCCGTCGCGGCCCTTGCGCAACTGCACCTCGGCGAGGTCGGCAAGGCCCATGGCGAAGGTCATGCCGCCATGTTCGCGGCGCAGGGCATTGTCGCGGGCGGCGGCCATCGCTTGCGCGCCCCAGAAGCGGTCGGCAAGATGATCGCGCGCCGGTGCGGGAGCGGGCCTGTTTCCCGGCGGCAGGTCGGTGCCGGTCGCGCCCGTTGCCATGTCATCGGCTTGCGGGTCCGGCATGGTCATGCCCGACATGTCGTGTCCGGCGTGCGGATCGGTGGCGGGCGGCCGCATCGTCATGCCCGGCATGGCGTGACCGGCATGCGGGTCCGCCGCCGTGCCCGGCTGCATCGCGGACATGTCGTGGCCCGCATGGGGATCGGGTGCCGTCGGGGTCGCGGGGGGCTTCCGTCTGGCCGGGGCGGGGCGCGTGGGCTTGCGCTTCGCGGCGGGCTTGCGCGCCGGTTTGGCGGCGGGACGCGCAGGCATCACCACGCCGGGCATGTGCATCGAATGATCCATCGCCTGCGCGATCGCCGGGGCGGGGGCGAGCACGGCGCCGGCCAGCAACAGCGCGCGGATCATGCCGACGCCTCCGCATCGCGACGAACCTGCACCACGCGCATCATGCCGGCATGCATGTGGTAGAGCATGTGACAGTGGAACGCCCAGTCGCCTTCCTCAGCCGTAACGTCCCAACTGACCGTGCCGCCGGGCTGGACCAGCACGGTATGCTTGCGCGGGGCATGGTCGCCCTTGCCGGTGACCAGTTCGAAGAAATGGCCGTGGAGATGGATCGGATGGCCCATCATCGTGTCGTTGATAAGCGTCACGCGCACCCGCTCGCCATGGCGCAGCGCGATCGGATCGGGGTTTTCCGACAGCTTTTCGCCGTCGAAGCCCCACATATAGCGCTCCATATTGCCGGTCAGGTGCAGCCGGACCTCGCGGTCGGGCGCGCGGGTGTCGGGGTTGCGCTCCAGCGCGACGAGATCGCGATAGGTCAGCACGCGGTGGTCGACGTCTTCGAGGCCCTGTCCCGGATCGCCGGTGCGGTCGACCGGCATGGGGGAGATGGTCTGCACCCCCGGTCCCTTGCGCACCTGCGGTGCACCCGAAAAATCGCGCATCTTCATGTCGGCCATGTCGTGGCCGGCAGCAGGGGTGGGGGCGGCGTGGCCCATCGCCGCATGGTCCATCGCGCCGTGATCCATGCCCGCCATGCTCCCATGGTCCATCCCCATGTCCTGCATCGTGGCGAGCGGACGGAGACGCAGCGGCGGGACGGCGGCGGTCATGCCGATACGAGGCGCGAGGGTGGCGCGGGCCATTCCCGAGCGGTCGATGCTCTCGCCCACCAGCGTATAGGCGTTGCCGTCGCCCGGCACGACGATCGCGTCATAGGTCTCGGCCGGGCCGAACTGGAATTCGTCGATCTCGACCGGCTGCACGTTCAGCCCGTCGGCGGCGACGATCCGCATGCGCAGGCCGGGTATCCGCACGTTGAAGGTGGTCATGGCCGAGGCATTGATGAAGCGCAGCCGCACCCGCTCGCCCGGCGTGAACAGCGCGGTCCAATTGTCCTCAGGGCCATGGCCGTTGACGAGATAGGTGTAGGTCGACCCCGTCACGTCGGCGATATCGGCCGGGTCCATCCGCATCGCGCCCCACATCGCGCGCTCCTTCTCCGACTGGTCGCGGCCGGCGAGGAGACCGGCGAGCGTCTGACGCTGGCGGTTGAAATAGCCCGGCTCCTTCTTCAGCCGGTCGAACAGGACGTGCGGGTGGCGGAAGCTGTGGTCGGACAGAACGATGACATGCTCGCGGTCGAACGCCGCCGGGTCCGCCTCGCGCGGGTCGATCACGATCGGGCCGTACAGCCCCTCCTGCTCCTGCAGTCCCGAATGGCTGTGATACCAATAGGTGCCGCTCTGGATCACCGGGAATTCATAGGTGAAGGACGAACGCGGCGCGATGCCGGGGAAGGAGATGCCGGGCACCCCGTCCATCTGGAACGGCAGCAGCAGTCCGTGCCAGTGGATCGAGCTTGGCTCGTCGAGCGTGTTGACGACGTTGATGCGCGCCTTCTGCCCCTCGCGCAGGCGGACCAGCGGGGCGGGGCTGGTGCCGTTGATGCCGATCGCATGGGCGGCGCGGCCGTCGATCCGGCGCATCGCATGGCCGATGGTCAGCGTGATGTCGTCGCCCGACACGCTCGGCAACGGCGTGGCGGTCCCCGGCGATCCGCTCTGTGCCCATGCCGGACAGGCCATCGTCAGCGCGCCGCCGAGCGTGGCACCGCGCAGCAGCTGGCGGCGGTCGAGAAGGGGGGACATGAGGGACTCCTGACGACACGGGCAGCGGCGCGGCCCGCCGGTTTTGTGGCGGTTCGGGCAGCGAACGGCAAGCGTTACCTGTTCCCGCTGATTAGAAAAGACACATTCTGCCCCAAATAGAAATGACACACGGCTGGTAGCAGCGGGGGCAGCGTGGAGCCATCCACAAGCGCAGCGCTGACCCCGCTGATGCGGTGAGTTTCGAGGGAAGGGCGACGGACCCGCTGCGCCAGCAGCGGGCTCGGTCACACCAGAATGCAGACAGTCAGGCAGGTTCCTGGGGTGGGGTGGCGTGACCCGGACTCAGCCAGCGTATTCGGCCAGTCCGCGCGCGACGAGTTCCGTCTCGGAAAGGCGCGGCCCGCGCTTCAGTTTCGGCGTGCAGAGCGTGCGGCGATCCACCTTCGATGCGGTCGCAACAGCCGACGCGGCGAACATGCCGCCAGTCTGCGCCGTCCGCGCCGGCTCGTTGTTGTTCCGCTTGCGGTGGTGTGGCGCCGTTTCCTGCAGGAGCCGCGCCATCGCCAGCGCCGCGTCGAGATGCTTGTTGTCGACCACTGCTGCCTGGTTCACCCGCCGCATCTTGTCGAACACGCGATAGGGCAAGGCCTGCCCGTCGTGCCGGATCTCGATCCGTCCGTCAGGATACTCGCAAACCTCCACCCGCTTGCGCGCCAGCGCCTGGCTGGTCCGGTTCGGCTCCAGGATGAACAGCGCCTTGTTGTAGTGCAGCGTCAGCGCCGCGGTCACCGTGCGCTGCTCGCGCCACACCATCTCTGCCTCGATGTTCTCGTGCGGCGCCAGCGGGCGGTGCAGATCGCGCGGGTCGAACGGGGTCCTGGCGAACTGCCGGTTGTGCCGGGCCATGTAGGAGGGGAGGAAGGCATTGGCTTCGTCGATGGTGGAGATGCCCTCCAGTCTCATCGCCTTGACCAGCCGGTCCTGCAACGTGCCGTTCGCGCGCTCGACGCGCCCCTTGGCTTGCGGCGAGTTGGCGCAGATGATCTCGATGTTGAGCGCGTGCAACGCCCGCCCGAGATGGGTCATGCCGTCGCCGTTCGCCGAGGCCGTGTTGTTGCGAAACGCGCTGTGCTTGTCGGAGTAAAGGGCCACGGGTTTGCCATGGCGCTCGATATAGCTGCGCGTCGCCCGCATATACGAGAAGGTGCTCTCGCTCTCCACCATCTCCAGGTGCATCAGCTCGCTGGTCGCATCGTCGATATAGACCAGCAGCGTGCATTGCGGGCCCCGGTCCTCGAACCACCAGTGTTTGGACCCGTCGACCTGGATCAGCTCGCCGCGGCAGTCCCGCCGATAACGCGGCTGGTACGGGCGAGGGCGGCGCGCTGCGCGGTCCTTCCACAGCCCCGCTGCCATCATCATCTGCCGCAGCGTCTCGCACGAGATTCGGATGCCGTGCCGCTCGGCCAGATACTCGCGCGCGAGCGTCGGCCCGAAGCCGCTATACTGCTCGCGCACGAGGCTGACGACCTGATCACGAACGGCATCGCCGTAACGCCGGTTGCTCGGACGCCCACGCTTGCGGGATATGAGCCCGGCTGCGCCGTCCTGCCGAAGTCGCTCCAGCAACCGGTAGATCTGTCGACGCTCAAGCCTCAGCAGCGCCATCGCGTCCGCCACCCTGATCTCACCGCGGTCGAGCCGCATCAGCGTGTCGTACCGGCTCACCTCGGCAGCACTCATTGTCAGCACCGTCATCGCTTGCACATCCTCGCTGCCGAGGATGGCCATGACACCGGCGACCCGCTGGCACTCGTTGTGCCTTTTCTATCTAGCGGAGGAGTGTCATTTCTACTTAGCACCTACATTACCCGGTTCCGATAAGAATGATTATGTAAAGACGGGATGGGTTTGGGTGATCGTTTGCCCCTTCGTCACCCCGGACTTGATCCGGGGTCCCGCTTTCTCTCGACGGTCGGAGGGAAGAAGAAGCGGGACCCCGGGTCAAGCCCGGGGTGACGCTGTGGGTAAGGCTTCGTTCGTCATTTCCGTGCAGCCGGGCGTGACAAAGGGGTCCGGATCGTCCGAGCTTGACCAGACGTCATCCCAGCGAAGGCTGGGATCTCTCGTTGGTAGCACGTCACAGGAGCCGCTGGAGGCCCCTAGCCTTCGCTGGGGCGACGGTTTGGGGTAAGTTCACCCTTCCTCGAGCTCCACCACCTCGAACGCATAGTCGCGCCAGCCCCGTTGCCGGGCGGCGTCCTGCGTCGCGGCGCGCTTGCCGGTCGCTTCCTTCAGCGACGCGGCATGGCCCCAGAAGACCTCGGTCTTGCCATTTTCGAGCGTGGCGACGATCCGCCAGAAATGGGTGAAGGGCGCGTTGGTCGGGCCGATGGTCTTGACCCAGCCATCGGCCATGGTCGCTCTCAGGATGCGCTTCTTGCGGGCCATCGCCCGGCCATAGCGCTTCGGCGCATCGCCGTCATCGCCGCCGGACCCCACCGTCTCCAATCGAGTTTTCCGCCAAGTGTGAACGAGACAATTGCTTACCCTGATGCGGCGTTAGCGGTTAGTCTCACCGCCATTCTGATGGAGAGCCTGAGCTATGGACGCAAAGACCGGAGAGATGAGCGGCTGCCCGATCCACCAACCGAACACGGTTCGATCGCTGGTGGGTCGCACCAACCGCGACTGGTGGCCTGATGCGCTGCCGCTGGAAGTGCTCAACCAGGGCGGCACCTCGCCCGACCCGATGGGGCATGAATTCGATTATGCCGAAGCCTTCAAGCAGCTCGACTATCATGCGCTGAAGGCCGATCTGAAGGCGCTGATGACCGACAGCCAGCCCTGGTGGCCGGCCGATTACGGCAATTATGGCGGTCTGTTCATCCGCATGGCGTGGCACGCCGCCGGCACCTACCGCACCGCAGACGGACGCGGTGGCGCGAACAGCGGGCAGCAGCGCTTCGCCCCGCTCAACAGCTGGCCGGACAACGGCAATCTCGACAAGGCGCGCCGCCTGTTGTGGCCGATCAAGCAGAAATACGGCAAGCATATCAGCTGGGCCGACCTGTTCATCCTGGCCGGCAATGTCGCGATCGAGAATATGGGCGGGCCGGTGTTCGGCTTCGGCGGCGGTCGTGCCGATGTGTTCGAGCCGGAAAAGGACATTTACTGGGGGTCGGAAGAGCAGTTCGTCGGCCATCCCGACAACAAGACCCGCATCCTGCCCGAGGAAGAGCTGGAGCTGGAACAGCCGCTGGCCGCGATCCAGATGGGCCTGATCTACGTCAATCCGGAAGGTCCCGGTGGCGTGCCCGACGCGATGCAGTCGGCGCGCGACATCAAGGAAACCTTTGCCCGGATGGCGATGAACGTCGAGGAAACCGTCGCGCTGACTGCCGGCGGGCATACCTTTGGCAAGGCGCATGGTGCCGGCGATCCGACCTTGGTCGGGGAATCGCCCGAGGGTGCCGATATCTCGCTGATGGGGCTGGGCTGGACCAACAGCTTCGAAAGCGGCTTTGGCGAGCACACCACCACCAGCGGCATCGAGGGCGCGTGGGTGAACACCCCCACCGAATGGTCGGGCAATTATTTCCGCCTGCTGCTCGATTACGAGTATGAACTCGTGCGCAGCCCGGCGGGTGCCAAGCAGTGGCAGCCGATCAATCAGAAGGAAGAGGACATGGCCCCCGCGGCGCATGATCCGAACCTGCGGGTGCCGACGATGATGACCACTGCCGACATGGCGCTGAAGGTCGATCCCGAGATGCGCGCCATTTCGGAGAAGTTCCGCCACGACCATGAAGCGTTCAAGGACGCCTTTGCCCGCGCCTGGTTCAAGCTGACCCACCGCGACATGGGGCCGAAGGTCCGCTACCTCGGGCCGGAAGTGCCGGAAGAGACGCTGATCTGGCAGGACCCGGTGCCCGCCGGCACCATGCCGTCGGACGCCGATGTCGCGGCGTTCAAGGCGAAGATCCTCGACGCCGGCTTCTCGGTCGGACAGCTGGTCAAGACCGCCTGGGCCTCGGCCTCGACCTATCGCCGGTCGGACCATCGCGGCGGCGCCAATGGCGCGCGCATCGCGCTGGAACCGCAGCGCGGGTGGAAGGTGAACGAGCCGGAGGAACTGTCGGCCGTCCTCGCCAAGATCGGCGAGCTGAAGGGCAGCCTGTCGCTGGCCGATGCGATCGTGCTGGCCGGCAATGCGGCGATCGAGAAGGCGGCGAAGGATGCCGGCTTTGCGATCGACGTGCCCTTCACCGGCGGTCGCGGCGACGCGACGCAGGAATGGACCGATGCCGACAGCTTCGCGGTGATGGAACCGGTCGCCGATGGCTTCCGCAATTACCTCAAGACCAAGCATAGCGTGAAGACCGAGGAGCTGCTGCTCGACCGGGCGTCGCTGCTGGGCCTGTCGGTGCCGGAAATGACCGTGCTGGTCGGTGGCCTGCGCGTGCTCGGCGCCAACTACAAGGACGCACCGGAAGGCGTGTTCACCGACCGCAAGGGGCAGCTGACCAACGACTTCTTCGTCAACCTGCTGAACAACGACACCTTCTGGAAGGTGGTCGACACCAGCGCCGACGAGGAGTTCATCGGCTATGACCGCGCCGGGCAGCACGAGCGCTGGCGCGCGACGCGCACCGACCTGATCTTCGGGTCGAACAGCCAGCTGCGCGCGGTGGCCGAGGTCTATGCCGAGAACGGGCATGAGGAAAAGTTCGTGCGCGATTTCGTCACGGCATGGACCAAGGTGATGAACGCCGACCGGTTCGACGTGGAACAGAACCACGACAGCGTGCAGCCGATCGGGGTTGCCGAACCGGCCTGATTTTCGGGCGTTTCGGTTGAAGGTGAGCGGCGCGGGAGGGATCCCGCGCCGTTTGCTGTTTGGGGGGGGCTAAACGGTCGCTGTTTCCGCGAAGGCAGGACCTCGGCGATACTTCCCCTACCCGTGCCCCCGCGCAGGCGGGGGTCCAGAGCCAGGAAAACTGCGGCCTGTGGGTGTGACCCTGGACCCCCGCCTGCGCGGGGGTACGGCCAGAGAATAGGCCGCCTCCTACGGCCGGAAGACCGTCTTCAGGTTCATGAACTCGTGCAGGCCGAACGGGCCCAGCTCGCGGCCATGGCCGGAGCGCTTGATGCCGCCGAACGGGGCTTCGGGCGAGGAGGCGAGCATCTGGTTGATCGCGGTCATGCCCGCGGCGATGTCGCGGACGAAGCGGTCCTGTTCGGCTTCGTCCTGCGTCCACACCGCCGAGCCGAGGCCGAACGGGATCGCGTTGGCGATGCGGATCGCGTCGTCGATATCGGCCGCGCGGAAGACCATGGCGATGGGGCCGAAAATCTCCTCCGCCATCAGCGGGCTGTCGAGCGGCACGTCGGTCAGGATGCCGGCGGTGAGATACGCGCCGGGCAGGTCGGGCTTCTCCCCGCCGAACAACAGTGTCGCGCCCTGCCGCTTGGCCTCGGCCAGCTGTTCGAGGACGGTGTCACGCTGTTCGAAGCTGCTGAGCGGCCCCATGTCGCTGGCCGGATCGGTCGGGTCGCCGGCCTTTACCGCGCGCATCGCCGCCGCATAGCGGTCGAGGAACGCGTCGTAGATATCGGCGTGGACGATCATCCGCTTGGCGCAGATGCATGACTGGCCGCTATTCTGGATGCGACCGGTCACCGCCGCCTTGACCGCCGCGTCGAGGTCGGCCGAGGGCATGACGATGAACGGGTCCGAGCCGCCCAGTTCCAGCACGACCTTCTTGAGGTTCCGCCCGGCTTGTTCCGCGACGGCGACCCCTGCCCCCTCGCTGCCGGTCAGCGTCACCGCGACGATACGGTCGTCGGCGATCAGGTCGGCGATGGCGGAGGATTTGATGGCGAGGTTCTGGAACAGCCCCTCCGGTGCGCCGGCCTCCAGCGCCATTTCCTCCATCAGGGCCGCCACGCCCTGCACGATGCTGGCGTGCTTGAGGAGCGCGACATTGCCGGCGAGGATGGTTGGGGCGAGGAAGCGGACCGCCTGCCAATAGGGGAAGTTCCACGGCATGATCGCCAGCACCGGACCCTGCGGGAGCCAGGTGACCTCCGCCGTGCCGCCGCCGGTCAGTTCGGTGCGCTGGGGCTCCAGCATCGCCGGGCCGTGATCGGCATAATGGCGGAAGGCGGCGGCGCATTTGTCGACCTCGGCCAGCGCCGATTTCAGCGTCTTGCCCATCTCGTCGGTCGCCATGCGGGCTAGCGACTCGCGGTTCGCGTCATAGCGATCGGCGACGGCGCGCAGCAGCGTGACGCGGTGGGCGATCGGGGTCCGGCGCCATTGGTCGAACGCCGTCGCGGCCTTGGCAAGCTTCTGCTCCAGTTCGTCGGCGGTCAGTTCGGGGTGGGTGGCGAAGCGTTCCCCGGTGGCGGGGTTGGTGCTGTGGAACATGGGCCTCCGGGGGCGAAAAGGTGGCGAAGGTTACGCGATTGGCGGTTTCAACGCCGGGCGGCGGGCGGGGTTGCGGCGGGCGCATCCCAAGAGTTGGGAAATGGCGCCTGACAATGGCGGCGAATCCCACAGCTACAATTGTAGTCGTAGCGTAAGCTATTGATATTGCTGCCTTCGTAAAACTGGCACGGCGGGTGCAATGTTGTCGGCATCACCGGAACCAACCGGAAATTCAAGGGAGCCATAGCATGACCGTCATCCGCACCATCGCTTCGATCGTCCTCGGCCTGGCCGCGACCACCTCTGCCTTTGCCGCCGAGCCGGAAGCCGCCCCCGCCCCTGCCCCGTCGCCGGTCGCGGTCGCTGCCGGTGGTTCGGTCGCCACCAGCGTCACGCTGGCCGCCGGTCCCGCCGCGGTCGCGTTCAAGGCATCGCCCAACGCCCGCTACTGCTTCCGCACCGAAACCACCGGCAGCCGCATCCTGACCAAGGTGTGCAAGACCCGCGGCGAGTGGGAAGCCCGCGGCGTCGACCTGGACCGCGCGCTCGCCGGGCGCTGATCCTTCCCCGCCCCCACGCCTGCGCCGCCCCTGCTTCGTCATGAAGCGGGGGCGGTGTCACGTCACCAGCCCATCGTGCCCGGTGGCCCCTTGAACGGGCCGGCAAGGTCGGGGGTGATCCATCCGCCATAGAAGCCGCCCGGCTGCGGGGTGACGGTTACGCCGTCGACGGTGCAGCGGTCGAACGGGCCGGCATAGAAGGCGATGTGGCCGGCGAGGATGCGGAAGGCGGGCGTCGGGTCGGCATAGCTCCACCCAACCCGCGGCAGCACGGTATCGCCGACGACCACGTCCCAATAGCGCGCCTGCCCCTTCCATTCGCACAGCGACCGGCCGGGCGCGGGGCGCAGCAGCTCCATCGCAATATCGTCCTGGGGCAGGTAATAGCCGGGCGGGTGGCTGGTCTCCAGCGTGCGCACGGCGCGGGTCGTGTCGGCGATCACCCTGCCCAGATGTTCGATGCGGATGCGGCGGTCGCACGGCTCGGCGATGGCCGGGCGGGGAAAGTCCCACACGCTGACCTGCCCCGGCGCTACGGACTCGCGGCGCGGCGTCACCGCACCCACCGTCGCAGCGCGGGGCGGACGCGCAGGAAGCGGAGGTAGAGGCGTTCGAGCATGCGCAGCACGATGCGGTTGCGCGCGGCGAGGCCGAACGGGCGCAACAGCGGGATCGCGCGCCACATCGCGGCGAAGGCGGCGGCGCCCGACACCATCCGCCCGTTTTCGCGCGCGTGAAAGCGTTGCAGCAACAGGCCGCGATCGATCGGGGTGAAGGTGTCGGGGGTGCCGGCATCGATGAAGTCGATCCGCCGCCCCCGGTCGAGCCGCTGCATCAGCGCGATTTCCCGCCGGCACAGCGGACAGCCGCCGTCATACCACACGGTCAGCCGCGCCGGCGCGGACGGCCGGTCAGCCATGGGTCATCTGATAGAACAACACCAGCGCGAGGATCGCCATCATCAGCACGACGCCCAGATAGGTCATCAATATCTTGGCGGGGCGAGGCATGGGACGCAACCTTTCCGGGCGGCAGCGCCACCCTTTCATGTGTCGGGGCCAAGATGGGGAGCGGCGCGCGCGTGACAGCTGTACCAAGGGGCAAGGCCGGTACGATGGCGGCGGAAGTTGACACTTGCGGGTCGGCGGCGGGCGGACCGACCGGGAAAGGCGCCGGCTGCGGTTGTGCGCCCGCGCAGGAGGGGGGCGGCGTTCAGCAGAGCAACGGTTGCGCCCGTGACCCTGGACCCCCGCCTGCGCGGGGGTACGGGTTGCGGTCGGGGACGCGGGGGGGGGCAACTTCGGCGAAGAAGCGGGACCCCGGATCCAGTCCGGGGTGACGTGGGGGTTGGGCGAGGTCCCCCCTGCCCCCCGTTTGCTTCGAGCCTGCCGAGAACCGAACGGGGCGGCGGGCGCTACAGCCCCTGTTCGACGGCGAGGCGGATCGCTTCGGCGACCGTGCGGCAGCCGAGCGCCTGCAGCATTTCCGCGCGGTGCAGCTTTACCGTGCGTTCGCTGATGCCCAGTTCATAGGCGATCTGTTTGTTGAGCAGCCCGCGCATCACCCCGTTCAGCACGTCGCGCTGGCGCGGGGTCAGGTTGGCGAAGCGGGCGGCGGCGTCATGGTCGGGGGGCGTGCCGACCTCGATCTGCGAGCCGAGCATGTAGCGCAGGCGCCCGTCGTCGCCGAAGATCGGCGCGAGCATGACGGCGTTGCGGAACGGGGTGCCGTCCTTCTTGTAATTGAGGATCTCGACCAGCGTCGCGCGACGTTCGCGGACGGCGGCGCGCAGTTCCTCGGTCGCGGTCTCCTCGGTATCCGCGCCGCGCAGGAAGCGGCAGTTGCGGCCGAGAATCTCGTCCTCGGCATAGCCGGTCAGGTCGATGAACGCCTGGTTGCAGGCGATGATCGGCGTGTCGGGCAGATTGGGGTCGCTGATGACGGCGGCGATGGCGCTTCCGGTAATCATTTCGCGCGGGGACATGGGCTGCTGACCGAACCGACCGGCGGCCCCGATTGGCCGCTCCAGATGGTTGCCTTTGCACCGGGAAACGCAGCGCGGCAACATCGTGTCCGGCCCGTGCGTTGCGTCGCAGCGAAAACGGGAGATGGCATGGTGGGCGAGATTGCGATCATCGGCGCGGGGATGGCCGGGCTGTCCTGTGCCACTGCGCTCCACGAAGCGGGACGGACGGTCACGCTGTTCGACAAGGGGCGGCGGCCGAGCGGGCGGATGGCGAGCCGGGCGGTGTCGGCCGACGGCCAGGATTTTGCGTTCGATTTCGGGGCGCTGTACATGACCGGGCGGGACGCGGGCTTCGTCGCGCAGTTGCAGGCATGGGAAGCGGCGGGGATCGCCGCGCGCTGGCCGGCGGCGGGCGAGGATGCGTGGGTCGGCACGCCGGTCATGGATGCGCCGCTGAAAGCGATGGCCGATGCGCTCGACGTGCGCTGGTCGAGCCATGTCCATGGGGTGCGGCGTGACGGCGGGCGTTGGCGGGTCGAGCTGGAGGGCGAAGCGGTCGGGCCGTTCGATGCGGTGGTGCTGGCGCTGCCGGCCGAACAGGTCGTGCCGTTGGCCGAGGGCGTGGACGATGCGCTGGCGGAGCTGGCGCGCGGGCATCGTTCGGCGCCGTGCTGGACGGTGATGCTGGGGTTCGATGCGGCGATCGATGCGCCGGATTTGCTCGACGGGCACGGGGTCATCGACCGGGCGGCGCGCAACCCGGCCAAGCCCGGCCATGGCGGGGGCGAGGCGTGGACGATCCATGCCGATGCCGACTGGTCGGAGCGTCATGTCGAGGCGGAGCGGGACTGGGTGGTGGCGCAGCTGACTGCGGCGCTGGGCGAGCGGGTGGCGGGGTTGCCGGCGCCGGTGGTCGGGGCGGCGCATCGCTGGCGCTATGCGCGGTCGGACGGCGCGGGCGTCGGGTGCTATTGGGCCGAGGGGCTGGGGGCGTGCGGCGACTGGCTGGTCGCGCCGCGGGTCGAGGGGGCGTGGGTTTCGG